>JAMOAF010000597.1 GCA_023621895.1 Planctomycetota bacterium | reverse complement strand
AATCATGGGAAGGGGTGATTCGGCTGTCACGGTTCTTCCTGGCTGGGTCGATTTCCTTCAATTGCGGCAGGCGAAGGATCGCTACGCATCTGAAGCATAGGTCCGATTCGGCGTTGCTGCCGCGGTGATTTTTGCATGAGCCTTCGCCGACCGCTCCCCAAGGAGCAGCGGGAGCCGGCATCGGGCCGGCCGCCGTGGCGCAAGCGGGTGCTCCCGGTCTCCGCGGCAGACAGCCCGGCAGGGCGGCGCGAGCCGCCTGCCCGCGGCGAAAATCGGAGGAGCTCCCTTTTGCGCCCCCGGGGCGTGCAAGGGTTGCGAAGCCCCCAAAAAATTCGCCGGCTCAAAAAAACTCTACGTCAGCCCTTCCCCCGGGGCAAACCGCCGGCCTGGCAACTGGCACGATGCGGGCCGTGCCGGGGAAATTTGCACGCGCGATGCAATTCGCCTCAAATAGGGTCGAAACGGTTGTCCCGATGATGACGACGTATTTCACTTTAGGCATGTTTCCAAAACGCAACGTCGCTCGCTTGGAATCGCCGCCGGTAGTCCCGCTGACCGGGGAGGCCCCTGTCTCTTGCCGGAGCGCCGCCGAGCGATTATTCTTCGGCCATGGCCGAAGCTTCCTGCCGCCAGCCTGAAAAGAAGGGTAAACATACGATGCCGTTCCCCGTGTTCTTCGAGCCGCGGTTGCGTTGGGTTTTCGTCTGCCGGGCGATGGCCGGGCTGGTGCTGCTGCTGTGCGGCCAGGCGATGGCCGCCCTGCCGCCGGCGCCGCCCGCCGAGGTCGGACTCGATCCGGCCGCGCTGGAGCGGATCGGTCCGGTGATCGACGAGGCACTCGCGGCGGGGAAGATGCCCGGCTGCGTGATTCTCGTCACCCGGCATGGCAAGACGGCCTTCTTGAAGGCCTATGGGCACAAGCGTCTCGAGCCGACCTGCGAGCCGATGCTCACCGACACGGTGTTCGACCTTGCCTCATTGACCAAGCCGATTGCCACCGCGACGAGCGTGATGGTGCTCGCCGATCGCGGATTGGTCCGGCTCGACGATCCGGTCGCGCGGCATCTTGCGGAGTTCGGGAGCGGCGGCAAGGAGAAGATCACCGTCTTCCAGTTGCTGACCCACCAGAGCGGCCTGGTCGCCGATAATTCCCTCAAGGATTACGCCGGCGGGCCCGAGGAGGCTCTCCAGAAGCTCTTCGCACTGAAGCCGCTGGCCGAACCGGGAAGCCGCTTCATCTATTCCGACGTGGGGTTTATCGTTCTCGGGGAATTGGTCCACCGGCTGACCGGCAAGCCGCTCAGCGAGTTTTCGCAAGAGGCTGTCTTTGGCCCGCTGCGAATGGAGGAGACCGGCTTCCTGCCGGGAGAAGCCCTCCGCCGCCGGGCGGCGCCCACCGAGAAGCGCGGCGAGGATTGGATGCAGGGCGAGGTCCACGACCCGCGGGCGTTCGCCCTGGGGGGCGTGGCCGGCCATGCCGGCCTGTTCTCAACCGCCGAGGACCTGGCCGTGTTCGCCCAGATGATGCTCGGTCGCGGGCAATACGGCGAAGCCAAGGTCTTCAGCCCCCAAGCAGCGCAAACCATGACGGCCGGCTATCCGGTGCCCGGCGGCCTGCGCGGATTAGGGTGGGACGTTCGCACTGGTTATTCAACCAATCGCGGGTCGGCCCTGTCGCCGAGCGCATTCGGCCACGGCGGGTTCACCGGCACGGCCCTGTGGATCGATCCGCAACTCGATCTGGCGGTCGTGTTTCTGTCCAATCGCCTCCATCCCGACGGAAAAGGCGCCGTCAATCCGATCGCCGGCAAGGTGGCGACGATCGTCGCCGAGAGCGTGACGGACAAACGCCCCGCGCACGTGCTGGCGGGAATCGACGTGCTCCGCCGCGACGGCTTCCGGCAGTTGGCCGGACGCCGCGTCGGGCTGATCACGAACCAAACCGGCACGAGCCGCGATGGCACGAGCACGACTGAATTGCTGCACGACGCTCCGAACGTCGACCTGGCGGCAATCTTCAGCCCCGAACATGGCCTGGAGGGCAAGCTCGAGTCGGCCGTCGCCGACTCGCGGCACGGCGGCACCCAACTGCCGGTCTACAGCCTCTACGGCGCCACCCGGCGGCCGACCGCCGAGATGCTCAAGGGGCTGGATACGCTCGTGTTCGACGTCCAAGACATCGGCGCCCGCTTCTACACCTACATCTCGACGATGGGGTACGCGATGGAGGCGGCCGCCGAACACGGCCTCCGCTTCGTGGTGCTCGATCGGCCCAACCCGATCGGCGGGCTCTGCGTGGAAGGCCCCGTCCTCGACGAGGGGAGGCAGTCCTTCGTCGGCTACCACCGCCTGCCGATCCGGCACGGGATGACGGTCGGCGAATTGGCGCGGATGTTCAACACGGAACTCCGGATCGGCGCGGACCTGGCAGTCGCGCCGGTCGAGGGATGGCGGCGCGCCGACTGGTTCGAAGAGACCGGCCTGGCCTGGATCAACCCCTCGCCGAACATGCGGAGCGTGGATCAGGCCGCGCTCTACCCCGGGATCGGGCTGCTCGAGACGACGAATCTCTCCGTCGGCCGCGGAACCGCGATCCCGTTCGAGGTCTTCGGCGCGCCGTGGCTCGACGGCAAGCCGCTGGCGGAGGCCCTCAATCATGCGGGGCTCTCCGGGCTGCGTTTCGTCGCCATCACGTTCACCCCCCAGGCAAGCAAATTCAGCAACGAGGTCTGCGGTGGCGTGCGGATCCTGATTACCGACCGCGCGAAGCTCGAACCGGTCCGCGCCGGTCTGGAGATCGCCGTGCAGATACGGCGGCTGTTTGAAAGCCAGTGGGACGCGAAAGCCTACGGCGGCCTTCTGGGCGACCAGGCGGTCCTCCAGGCGCTTCTCGATGGCGAGACCGCCTCCCGGATCGCCGCCTTGTATGAAGACGAGTTGAAAGAATTCCGCAAACGCCGCGAGGCCTTCTTGATCTATTCCGAAGCCCGCGGCCGGTAAGTCGGCGGTGAACGGCCAGGCCGCCGAGGAGGCTCAACGCCGGAATGATCCGCGAGACGCGCAGTGTCGCTGGGAATTATCCGTCTTGTGCGGCGATCAGGATCCCTTCTTGGTTTTCTTCGCTTTCGCCGGCGCTTCGGTCTTCCAGATGTCGATCACGGCGTTGTTTGGCTGCGGTGCGCCGGGCGTGCTCCGACCTTGGGCGACATACGTCTCGAGCAGGGCGGTGAGCTGCTTGACGACTTCCGGGTGCTCGGCCTGGACATTGTGCTGTTCGGCCGGATCGGCCTGGATGTCGTAAAGCTGCCGGGTCGGGAGCCCCTGCCGCGCCGCCTGGGGGTCGCCGGGCTGGCTCCAACCTCCGCTGCCCGGGCAGAGTTCCAGCTTCCAGCGGCCCCGGCGGATCGCGAACTTGCCGCTGATCGAATGGTGGACGAGGGCCTCGCGAACCGACCCGCCGGGCTTCCCCAAAAGCACGCTCAACATGCTGATGCTGTCTTCAGCCGCGTTGTCCGGGAGCCTGGCGCCGACCAGTTCCGCGCAGGTGGCCGTCAGATCGACGAGGGAGACGAGCTGGTCGCTCGTCGAGCCGGCCTTGACGCGGCCCGGCCAGCGGACAAGCAGCGGGACCCGGTGCCCGCCGTCCCAGATGTCGGCCTTGTGGCCGCGGAAGATATGGCTGGGATTGTGGCCTTTTGCCAGCAAGAGGGGAAAGTCGGCTTGGGGCGAACATCCGTTGTCGCTGGTGAACATGACGAGCGTGTTCTGGGCCAAGGCGTGCTCCGCCAAGGCATCGAGAACCCGGCCGACGCAGTCGTCGGTCTGCATGACGAAGTCGGCGTAGGGGTTCAGGCCGCTGCGGCCCTGCCACTCGGGCGAGGGCGCGATCGGGGTATGGGGTGAAGCCAGCGGGAGATAGAGGAAGAACGGCTTGC
The DNA here is from genome assembly GCA_023621895.1 of Planctomycetota bacterium. Classification (GTDB taxonomy): domain Bacteria; phylum Planctomycetota; class Planctomycetia; order Pirellulales; family Thermoguttaceae; genus JAAYCB01. The sequence continues at coordinate 11,491 of JAMOAF010000597.1, read as the reverse complement.
CCCCCCTGGCGTCTTCCGCGCGCTGGGCGATCCACTCGACCGCCTTGCGGGTCAGTGCCGGGAGCACATCGACCGCCTCGAAATCGGCGGCGCCGGGGCCCCGCCGAGTCATCCCCGGCTTGCCGGGCATCAGCGGAAACGCCTTGTCCTCCGTGGGGACGACGGTCACCCGGCCGTTTTCGATGAACGCGTAGGGGACCATGTCGAGCGAGGCGGAGATGCCGAAATAGTAATCGAAACCAACGCTGTTGGGGCCTCCGGCCGCCGGCTGGGTGAAATCGACGTCCCAGCCCTCGGGACCTTTCTCGATGGCGTCGCTAAAAGGGCCCCGTTCCGCTTTTCGCACCCAGTCCATGCCGAGGTGCCACTTTCCGATGCAGGCCGTGTGGTAACCGCGCTGGCGGAGCAGCTCGGCGACGGTCAGCCGCCCAGGCTCGACGAGTCGCGGGGAGAGGCCCCCCAGGACTCCGTTCTGAAGGCGCGACCGCCAATTGTAGCGCCCGGTGAGCACGCCGTAGCGCGTGGGCGTGCAGACCGACGAGGTCGTGTGGGCGTCGGTAAACCGCATCCCCTCGGCCGCCAACCGGTCGATGCGGGGCGTGGGAATCTTGCACTCCGGGTTGTTGCAGCCGACGTCGCCGTAACCAAGGTCGTCGCAGAGGACAAAAACGATGTTCGGGCGGGTGTCCGGCTCAGCCGCCGTGCCTTTGCCGGCGGCGAGCGGGAAAAAGGCGAAAAGAGTCGCCGCGATGGCCAACGTGGGAAGGTATTTCATCGCGTGGTTCTCCGGGCAACGATTCTGGCCGGCCAGCTCAATGAGCTTGCGTGATTTTAGGGAGGAATTCACGAGAGCGTGATAGCCGCTTTCGGCTTGCCCCGCGGCGCGCCTGCGCTGCGGCACAACCGGTACGTAACGAAGCGCGGGGCAAGCCCACGCGGCTATCTGAATAACGCGCGCCGCACGGTTCGGCCGGGCCGCGCCGGGTCGGTGGGAAGTGATTCTTCAGGTTGTCCGCGGAGACCTCGTGCACCGCTGGGAAAGGGCGCGGAGGCCGGGGTCAACCGGTCACCAGCTCGATCCCCTCGCCCGTGCCCAGGTTGCGCGTGTATTGCCTCCGTTGGGGATCGTTCCAATGCTCGTGGACGCCGAGGCTTGCCAGGGGCTTGGCGTCGCCCGCCGGCGCGTAGCGGGTTCCGGACGGCGGCTTCTGGGCAAGCGCGGCTTCGTGGAGATAGTTGTCCACCGCGCCCGCCACCGCGCTTGCGCTGGCCTCCGCGCCGAGCAAGTCCACGGCCACCGACTCGATCGCCACCGCATCCTGCGACGCCAGCACACTCGACGTCCAATCGTTCACCGCCGGCGGCGACTGCCACTTCTCCGGGCGCACGGACTGGTGCGGCGCGGCGTAGAGGGCATCGAGCAGGTAGAGGATCGTCTTGCCGCCGAGGTCGGGGTGTCCCATCAGGTCGACCAGCGCGTTGTACGTGCCCATCGGCCGCTGGGCGACGTTGATCGACAGGTGCAGATGGCTTGGGTTCCAGCCCCGGTGGCCGTCGCTTGGCCCGGTGTTTTCACGGTAGACCGAGCCGAAATGGTTCTTGGCGCAGAGCGTCACGCCCGCCAGGCTGTGCGCCTTGAGCACCGCCGCGTTGATCTGGTAGACGGCGGCGGTGGCGCATTTCGGCAGATAGGTCTTGCCGTGGTCTGGCGTGGCGGGATCGCCGAAGTAGAGGGCGGTCTTGAAGTCGGGTTCCACTTTGAAGCGGCCCTCTCCCCCGTCGCGATCCTCGAAACGGATGCCGGGAAACTCCGCGTGGCAGGGATCGAAGATCGAATCGGGCACGAACCGCGACGCGTCGTAGACGACCAGGTCGGCCTGGCGCACGCCCGCTTGCTGGATGAGTTGGCGGACGAGGGCGATCGTCAACTGGGGCGTGTTGTAGAACCCCTGCCCGGGATCGGTGCGCCGCTTGCAGCAGTTCAGATTCAGCTTGACGACGACCTTTTCGCCCGGCTGATACCCGGCGGCGCCGCGCCCGCGGCACTCGTTCGAGTGGCGGAAAAGCCGCTTCCAGGCCTCCGCGTCGCTCATGGCGCCGGTCAGGGCCTTGAGCGTCTGGCGGAGCATCCGGTCGGCGCGGACCGGATCGGTAAAGCGGTCCTCGTACCACCCGCCGCCCTGCACATCGCCGTCCCAGTGGGCGGCGCCCGGATCGTGGACCCAGGCGACGCGGCCGGGATGGATGCCCCGGGCCGTGCCCATCGGCTGGTTGGCCGGCTCGCCATGGGCCCATCGAGCCGCCGCGTCCTCTTCGGCCGCTGCGATCCAGGCCGGCGGTGCAAGCGACGAGAGGGCGTGACAGGTGCCGGCGGCCAGCGCCCCTTTGAGGAAGTCGCGTCGACTCATGGGATCGTCTCCTTGAGGATGGTGCAGCCTTGTGTTACCCCCGATTATCGGCTGCCGGCCGCCGCCAGGCAAGAATAGCTGTCAGCCGTCAGCTTTCAGCGATCAGCGTGGGAAGGTGAGAACCGTGGCCGCCACCGGCCCGCGCTGTTTTCAGCACGCCACGACGCGGCGCCGGTGAGAACAGAGATTCCCGTCGCCGCGTTTTTGCGACCCATCCCGAAGGGACGCGTAGAGCAAACGAGTCGGGGATGGCTGACGGCTGAAAGCTGATCGCTGACAGCTATTCTTGCGGAGCGACCTTGGCGCCGTCGCGAAGACTGCTTTGCGGCATTCTTATCACCACGGCGCCGGCATCGAGGCCGGAGAGAACCTCGGCTTGCCGATCGTTCATCAGGCCGAGTTCGACGTCGCGAATCCGGGCCCGGCCGCGTTCGACCACGAACAACTGCCACTGGCCGGTTTCACCGCGGAACAGGGAAGACCGCGGCGCGACCAGGGCTCGCTGGCGCGTCGTGGTGATGATCTTGACGCGGAGCCGGTAACCCACCTGAAGGCCGTGCTCCACGGTGAGCCGCTTGAGTTCCTCAGGGTCAAACGCGACGATCACCTTGACGCGCTGCTCCTCGACGCCCAGGGAGCTGATCTTGGTGAAACCGGCCGGGTAGACCCTGGCGACCTTGCCTCGGGCCGGCCGTGGTCCGACCGCGGGGCCATAAATCTCCACCTGGTCGCCCACCTCCACGCGGCCCACGTCAACGCTCAACAGGTCGGCTTCGATTTCCAGGTCTTCAAGCCGACCGATCTCGAGCAGCGGCGCGCCGGCGGCGAGGTACTGTTCATCGACCACGTGGCGCTTGAGCACCACGCCGTCGACGGGGCTGAGGATTGTCGCGCGGCGCTCGTCGAGCCTGGCTTTTGCCAGGGCCGCCTCGGCCTCCGCCCTCTGCTGCTTGAGGACGGCGTCGGTGAGCGACTTGTCGGCCATCATCTGGAGGATCATCTCTGGAAGGATCTCCGCGGCCACCGTGAGGGCTTTCGCGATCTTCAGCACCAATTCGTCCTGGGCGAGATCGAACTTGCTCGTCATGTAATCCAGCGAGGCCAGGTCGCGCTCGTCGTCGGTCACGGCGCCGGCGGCGTGGGCCTGCTTGATCCGTTCGAAGCGCTTCTCGAAATAGGCTTTCTTTTCCGCGCCCGAATCGACCCGCGTCTGGGCCGCCTTGATCGTGTCGTTCATCGACCGCACGAATTCGTAGGCCTGGCGCATGGCCAGCTCCTCGAGGGCCTTGGCGAGATTCTCGACGATCGACGCATCGAGCCGCTTGACGGCGGCGTGGGCCTCGTCAACGGCCAGTTGCAGGTCCTCGGCCACGATGCGGGCCAGCGGCCTGGCCGGATTTTCCTTCTCCACGGCGTCGCCCTCGCGGAGGGTGATCTCCTCGATCCGCGCGGCATAGGGCATGGAAGCAAGGTAGGTCCGCGAAAGCCGGGTGACCGCCCGCTCGTCGATGTACTCCTCGATCGGCCCGGTATCGACACGTACGACCTCGACCGCCTCGCCCGGCCGCATGCCCACCGCGCCAGCAATCGCGGCAACGATGATGCAGCCGGCCAGGATCGCGAGTATCCACTTAGTCGTGTTCATTGGGATGTTCCGGCCTGGGCGGCAGGTTGCAGGTTCACGCTGGGTTCCCAAGCTGGAGCTTGGGAACCAGGATTAAATGGGAACCAGGATTAAATGGGAACCAGGATAGGGTTTACGCTGGGTTCCCAAGATGGAGCTTGGGAACCAGGATCGTTGGAGCTTGGGAACCAGGATCGTTGGGAACCCGGAGCACTTCGCTCCTTCGGTATTTGGTCATTCCTTCGTCATTTGATTTTCGACATTCGACATTCAACATTTCCCTGCGACCGTGATCTTCCTCACTCATTCGCTTGTAGGGCTGCGAGCCAGTCCATGCGGTGAATGCTTCGCTGCACGAACAGGTATGCCGTTACGGTAAAGACCAGCGCCATGAGCGCGGTCGTCGCCGGGGTCGCCGCCGACAGGAGCACCGGAAATCGCATCAGTTCCGATTCATAGCTGGCTGCCATGGCGACCGTCAGGTAGTATCCCAGGGGCAGCCCGAGCAGCGTGCCGAAAAACGAGAGCACCAGGCTCTCGCGGAGCAGCAGGCTGCCGATTTGCCACGGGCCATAACCGAGCGTTCGCAGCGTGGCCACCTCGCGGCGGCGTTCGGCCAGGCTGACCAGCGAAGAATTCAGGATGCTGCCGAAAAAAATCACGCCGGCGAATATCACGAGGAGGAAGATGAAGACCTTCATGTTCAAGACGATCGTGTCTTCGAGGCTTTGGATCATGGCGTGGCGGTCCGCGACGCCCTGAATCGCGGGCAATTGCTTGAGGCGGCGATTGAATTCCGCCCGGGCGGCCGGGTCCGGCTCCACTTTCAATTGTACACCGGTCAGGGCGTATTCTTCGCCAATCAGCCGGCTGAGATACTCGATGTCGGTATAGACGGCGGCGCCGAGATAGCTGTCGGCGATTTCGACGACCGGCGCCTGCCGCGGCTGGCGGAGCCCCTTGGTCGGGCGGACGGTGACCAGGTCGCCCGGCTCCAGGTCGAGAATTTGGGCCAGGATGCGGGTCATCACCAGGCCCGCCGATGGGACGCGAATGGGGCGCGCGTCGGCATCGCGGGGCACGGTCAGTGCGGCGTCGGCGGCCAGGCCGGTGATCCCTCCCTTGTGGCGGAGGTGCCCGTGTTCGAACGTGCAGGCGACGTTGAGCATCGGCTCGGCGCGGGCGACCGCCGGCAGCCGCGCCGCTTCGAGCAGGGCGTCGGGTCCGCGTTCGTCCTTGAATGTCAGCTCGATGTCGCTTTTGACGAGCCACTTGAACTGGAAGTCGACGAGGAAGTAGGTCGCCTCGACCATCATGAAACCGCTGGCCATGACGGCCGCTCCCATCGCCGCGGCGAAGACGCCGGCGATCGAGCGGACGCGGCTCCGCGCGAGGCTGCGAAACACCATCCGCCATCCGACGCCGAGCCGGCGCCAGAAGAACGTGATCCGTTCCAGCAAGATCTTGCCGCCGCGCTTCGGCGGCGCGGGGCGCATCGCCTCGGCCGGCTGCAAGCGCAACACGGCCCGCGTCCCCCGCAGGCTTCCCATCACGGCGCAACCGAGGCTGATCGCCAGCGCCGCCAGCATCCGCCCCGGATAGAAGTGGTTCTCCAGCGCGGGAAATACAAAGAAAAAGCGGTAGACCCACGTCATCAATTCCGCCAGGACATAACCGAGTCCGCAGCCGGCCAGCCCGCCGGCCAGGCCGATCGCCAGGCCGAACTTGAGAAAGTGCAAAAACACCTGCCAATCGCCGTAGCCGAGGGCCTTGAGCGTGCCGACGATCGTCCGCTGCTGCTCGGCGAGCCGGGTGAGCAGCACGTTGAGCACGAGCGCCGCGACCGTCAGGAAGACCACCGGCATGAAGACCGCGAACGTTTGCAGCCCTTCAATCTCCTCGCTGAGGTACTTGTTCGAGAGCTGATCGGCCAGCGGGATCGTCGTGAACACGCCGAAGTCGGCCAGGAGCAATTCGGCGCGGTCGAGGATTTCCCCGGTGGAGACCGCCGTCCCGGGGGCGAGCCGTCCGAGCACCTGGTTGGCCGCCCCGTCGAAGTCGAATACGTCCTCGGCATACGACTCCTTGAGGAAAAAGACGCCGAAGTGCTCCGCGTCGGGGACGATCGTGCCCGGCGAGAGCATGTAGACGAACTCGGCGGAGATCGCCGTCCCCACTACGTAGAGCTCCTGGCTGCGGTTGTTCAGCACCAGCTTGACCCAATCGCCGGGCGCCAAGCCGTTGGCCTCGGCGAAGGCCTCGTTGACGATCACCTCGTTCGCCCGGCGGTCGCTGAAATACGCCCCGCGGCGGAGCACGATGTCGTTGAGCACCGCCTCGCGCCGGTCGGGCATTGAAAGCACCAGCGCGTTCAAGGGCTCGGGCGCCGCGTCGAGATCGACCGTCGAATAGAACTGGATTCGCGGGCGGATTTCCGCCACGCCCGGCAGCTCGGCGACCGCTCGCAGGTCGGCCAGCGGCGTCTTTTTCAACTCGATCGAGAAGTCGGCCATCCGGCACTGCCGATAGTAGTCGGTCTTGGCCCGCGTGAGATTGTCGTAAGCCGTCCCCGTCGCAACGAAGCAGGCGACGCCGACGAGCACGATCCCGGCAATCGCCACGAGCAGCCAGACGTGGGCGAAAAGCTCCCGCCGCAGCTTCCGGTCGAGCACGCTCACCAGGTCACCTCCTCGGGCGGCAGCGGCCGGGCGTTCTCCCTGACTTCGACAACCTGGCCGCTCCGCAGGCGGATGACTCGATCGGCCACCTGGGCGATCGCCCCGTTGTGCGTGATCAGCACGATCGTCTTGCCCAGCTTCGTCTTCAAGTCGACCAGTAGCCGCAGCACCCGCTTGCCGGTGGTGAAGTCGAGCGCCCCGGTCGGCTCGTCGCAGAGGAGGATCGCGGGGTTCTTGGCCAGCGCCCGGGCGATCGCCACGCGCTGCTGCTCGCCGCCCGACATCTGCGAGGGAAAGTGGTCGAGCCGCTCCTCGAGCTGGACCAGCCGCAGCGCTTCATCGACATCCATCGGCTGGCGGCTGATCTCGGTGGAGACCATCACGTTTTCACGCGCGGTCAGGTTGGGCACAAGGTTGTAGAACTGGAAGATGAACCCGACCGTGTCGCGGCGGTATCGAGTCAACTCCGCGGCGGTGAAGCTGGTCATTTCGCGATCGCGAAAGAAGACCCGGCCGGCGGTGGCCCTGTCGAGGCCGCCGATGATGTTCAAAATCGTCGACTTGCCCGACCCGCTCGGCCCGACCATCACGAGCAGCTCGCCTTCGAAAATCTCCAGCGAGACGCCCTCGATCGCGCGCACCGCCACCTCTCCCATCTGGAAGACCCGGTCGACGGATTCGAGGTGGAAAATCGGTTGGCCGTTCATCGGCGGAGCGCGCGGGGCAGAGGTTGGTGGCTGGTGGTTGGTGGCTGGTGGCTGGTGGCTGGTGGCTGGTGGCTGGTGGTTGGTGGTTGGTGGTTGGTGGTTGGTGGTTGGTGGTTGGTGGTTGGTGGTTGGTGGTTGGTGGTTGGTGGTTGGTGGTTGGTGGTTGGTGGATCGGGGCGTGGAGAAGCGGAGTATCCGGCGATTGCCCCCATAAGCAGCGTACGTTGGCGCCGCTGTGGGGGCAACCGCCGGGCGCGTTGAGGACTTGCGCCAATCGAGGAATTTCCGATAGAATCGGTATTTTCGCCACGGCCGGAAGAAGTGGCCGTCAGCTTGCCGCCGCGCGGACGCCGGCCGGCGGCTGGAATTTCCGCAGGCGGAGGCTGTTGGCGACGACCGATACGCTGGAGAAGCTCATCGCCGCGCTGGCAAGAATGGGCGAGAGCAGCCAGCCCAGCCATGGATAGAACACCCCGGTGGCGATCGGGATGCCGACGATGTTGTAGACAAAGGCCCAGAACAAGTTCTGCCGGATCGTGCGGATCGTCGCCCGCGACAGGGCGATGGCCGAGACAACGCCGCGGAGGTCGCCGCGGACGAGCGTGATATCCGAGGCCTCGATGGCGACATCGGTTCCCGTGCCGATCGCGATGCCGACGTCGGCCTGGGCCAGGGCCGGCGCGTCGTTGATCCCGTCGCCCACCATGGCCACGATTTTTTTCTCCTGCCGAAGCCGCTTGACCTGTTCGGCCTTCTCTCGCGGCAGGACTTCGGCGAAGACTTGCTCGATGCCGACCTGGCTGGCCACGGCCATCGCCGTGCGGCGGTCGTCGCCGGTCATCATCACCACCTCCAGACCCATCCGCCGCAGCGTCTCGACGGCCTGGCGCGACTCGGGCTTGACCGGATCGGCCACGGCGATCACGCCGGCCAGGCGGCCGTCGATCGCCAGCAGCATCGGGGTCTTGCCGGCGGAGGCCAGTTCGGCGAGCAGGCGTTCGTCTGCTGCGCCGAGCGGCACGCCGCGCTCGGCCAAGAGGGCCCGATTGCCCACGAGCAGCCGTCTTTCCTCCAGGGTCGCCTCGATCCCGTGGCCGGCGACGGCGCGAAAGTCCTCCGGTTCCCCGAGTGCGATGCCGCGCTGGCGAGCCGCGCGGACGATCGCCTCGCCGAGGGAATGCTCGCTGGCCCGCTCGGCCGACGCGGCCAGGCGGAGCAGTTCCTCCTCGGGCAGTCGGCCGCAGGGCAGAAGATCGGTCACGGCCGGTTGCCCGCGCGTGATCGTGCCGGTCTTGTCGAACACGATGGTTCGCACCTGGTGGGCTGTTTCCAGCGCCTGGCCGCCCTTGATGAGCACGCCGCTCTCCGCGCCGCGCCCCGTGCCGACCAGGATCGCCGTCGGCGTGGCCAGCCCCAGGGCGCAGGGGCAGGCGATGATCAGCACCGAGACGGCCCGGACCAGCGCGGTGGCGAGTTTTGCGTCGGGCGCGGCCACGAGCCACGCCGCGAACGTCACGATCGCGATGCCGAGCACGATCGGCGTGAAGACGCCGCTCACGGCGTCGGCCAGCCTGGCGATCGGGGCTTTGGAGCCCTGCGCCTCTTGAACGAGGCGGACAATCTGCTGGAGGGCCGTCTCGCTGCCGACCTTCGTGGCGCGAAAGCGGAAGGCGCCCGTGCGGTTGAGCGTCGCCCCAAACACCTCGTCGCCGGGGCGTTTCTCGACCGGCATGCTCTCGCCGGTCAACATGGATTCGTCGACCGAGGAGGCCCCCTCCTCGACCGTTCCGTCCACCGGAATCTTCTCTCCGGGCCGGACGATCACCAGGTCGCCCGGCAGGACCTCTTCGACGGGGATGTCGGTCTCCTCGCCGCCGAGGAGCACGCGAGCGGTCTTGGGTTTCAGTCCGATCAGGCGGCGGATCGCATCGCCGGCGCGCCCCTTGGCGCGGGATTCCAGCATCCGGCCGAGCAGGACCAGGGCGATGATCGTGCTGGCGGCCTCGAAATAGACCGGCGGCATGGACACTTCGGCGTGATGGCCGGCGGCGGCAGCTTCCGCGAAGGCGGCCGGAGCGATCGTGGCCGCCGCGGAGTACAGGTAGGCGGCGCCGGTGCCCACGGCGATCAGGGTGTTCATGTCGGCCGCGCGGTGGCGGAGCGCGGCCCAGGCGCCGCGGTAGAACTGCGCCCCGCAATAGACCACCACGGGAGTGGCCAGGGCCAGTTGCAGCCAGCTTGCGCCGGGGAAGTTGAGCCAGGCGATCTTCCCGTGCGACATCGCGATCACCAGGAGCGGCAGGGAGAGGGCGGCGGCGACCCAGAATCGGCGTTTCAGATCGCGATACTCGGCGGAGCGAGCCGCCTGCTCGGCGTCGGTGAAGTCCGCCTGGGCCGCTGAGGCCGCGTCGTAACCGAGCCGCCTGACCCGATCAATGAACTGGCGCGGGCTGGCGGCTGCCGGATCGTACTCGATCGTCGCCCTGCTGGTGGCGAAGTTCACGCTTGCCTGGCGGACGCCGGGACTGGCGGCGAGCCCGGTTTCGACGCGCCGCGCGCAGGCCGCGCAGCTCATCCCTCGAACCAACAGATCGATCCGCGCACGCGGCCGGCCAAGCGCGGTTTGCGAGCGGGCCGCCTGTTGGGCGGCGGAAGGAGAAGAACCGTCGCGATCAGCCATTGACTCAGACCTTCGTCTCGAACGGGCACGGTGGAGGGCGCCGGCGGTCGGCCGTCAGCCGTCAGCGCAGGACCAATGTAATCCTACGCGGATGGCGTTGTGCGGCGAAGCGCCGTGTCACCGCCACCTCCCGGAGTCGAGCAATCGAATGAGCTGGGGGATCAGCCGCCGCGCCGCGCGGGAGCGGTGGCTGATCGCCGCCTTGACACTTGGCCCGAGTTGGCCGAACGTCTTGTGATATTCGACGACTTCGAAGAGGGGGTCGTAGCCGAACCCGTGGCTGCCGCGTGGTTCAAAGATGATCCGCCCGCGGCAAATCCCGTCCGCTTCGGCGCGGATTTCGCCTTGGGGGTCGCTGAGCGTCATGTGGCAGACGTAGTGTGCGTTGCGATTTTCGATCGGCGTCGCGGCGAGCTTTTCGAGCAGCAGGCGGTTGTTCGAGAGGTCGGTTGCCTCTGGTCCGGAGAATCGCGCGGAATAGATGCCCGGCGCCCCGCCGAGGGCGTCGACCTTCAGCCCGCTGTCTTCTCCGAGGACCCAGGCGCCCAGATGCCTTGCCTGTCCGATCGCCTTCAAGGCGGCGTTGGCCGCGAACGTCTCGCCGTCTTCGCGGACCTCGATCGGATTGTCGCAATCGGCCAGCGTGAGCACCTTCAGCCCCAGCGGCTCGAACAACTCCGCCAATTCGACGCCCTTCTTGCGGTTGCGCGTTCCGAGGACAAGAGTCGGCCGCTGGCTGGTCATCGGGCGGAATCCCCCACGGGCGAAAATCGGCAAGGTTCACGGCTCAATTGCCAATGGCCAGGCGTGGGCAAGGTTGGGCGCTTGAGTGGGAGCACCGGATTGAGGGAAGTTGGACCTTGAACCTTGCCCGGAAAAACGGCGGCAGAACCGCTGGTTGCGGCCCCGGGTGCAACGCGCCGGCGCGCTGCTGCTAATTGAGTCCCAGCAGCTTCGCGCCGTAGCTGCTGCTGATCGAGGCCTTCGGCACCTCGACCGGAATCGGCTGCATGTCGAGCGGAATCCCGGCGAAGGTGACCGGCTGCATCACGCCCTCCGGATGGCCCGGCAGAGGCTTGGTCCTCTTGGCGGTGAAGGTCTCCATCATCTTGAGGACTTGCGGATTGATCTCGATCTTTCCGTCCGGCCTGGGAGTCCCCACGGAATCGAAACTGCCGACCGTCACGATGCTCGCATAGCGATCATGGAACTCATATGCCTCGTAGCCCTCCTTGCGAAGCGCCTTGGCCAGGCGCGCGGCCTTGTCTCCCGCCTCGTCGAGTTTGCTGTCGAAGTGTTTGCTGTTGAGAATCGATTGGACCTTTTTCTGGTCGATTTCGACGTGGCCCGTGAAATGGGCGATCTGAACTGTATACTTGCCGGGGCATTTCAGC
>JAMOAF010000671.1 GCA_023621895.1 Planctomycetota bacterium | reverse complement strand
GACGCACTGACCGAGTAGCAGAACTTCTGTTTGCGATATTGGGAGCATCAGTACAACGTTTCGTCAAAAGATCAACCTGCACGCCCCCGGGGAAGGGACTACAGAGACACTCTCCGCGGGGCTCCGCTTGAGCGTGCGTCTGACACGACAGTTGGCGGTCGGCAAAAGTTGCGGTCCGATTGGCCCGCCCAAGCGAGCAGCGACAAAACCGACACTGATCATCTACGAAGCAGTGGCTTGACGCTGACTCAGCATTCACACCTCCAATCTAATGAGTCGTCAGACGAAATGCACTCTAACTGATTCATTACAATATGTCAGCAGTAAAAATTCTAGACCGGGGCGAGTCAAGCGGGGCAAGGGCGGCCCCCTGCCACTCAGGCGAGGGGTCGCGATGCGGCTTGCTGGGCGCGGTCCGCAACGGCGGATTTTGCACTCTGCCGCACTGAGGACAGGCGCTATCGATTCGGCCGGCGATTCCCGCGCGGTGCGCCGCGTAGAAACGGTTGATTTTTCAAGAGGGCCGTCACCACACCTTCACGACCACTGGCCCTGCGCCGGGGTTTTCGAACGGTCCCGCCGCCGGGCTCTCGCCGCTTCTCGGCTTGCCGAAGTAATCCGTGTCGACCTTCAGCGGCGAACCGTCCGGATTCTCGTACGGAAGCCCGGGAATCTTGGCCTGGCCAAGCATCTCCGTGGTCACGAGCGCGGTTTTCGCACTTGCAAGCGCCGGTCCCATCGCGAGGTGGAGCGACACACCGCCCCCTTTCTGGACCAGCTTGAGTCCGGGATCGACTCCTTGTTGCAGGAGACACTGCGATTCTTTGGCGTAGGGCCGGGCGGCGTTGTAATAGACGTTGCCGCCGGTTTGCAGCGGCAGCTCCCGATCGTCGTAGACCCACAAGCCAAAACCCGCCGCCTGCTGAGAGGCCGTGCCGGCCGGCGGCTTGCCTCCTCCGACGAAGATGTTGTTGTAAAAACGGTTGTCGCCACCCTGAATATTGCGAAGGCCGGCCACGGTGGTGGTGTGCGGCGGGTGGTAGGGAGTTTCGCGGCGGAGCTCGGGGCGGCTGATGATCTGCCCGGCCAGGAGATTGTGCGCGTAGGCCCCGCCCTCGGACATGTCGAGCAGGCTGGTCCGCGACAGGAACAGGTTGTTGTCGATCAGAAAGGGGCCGTGGTTGACTTCGACGAACAGGTCTTCGCTGGAGTTGTCGTGCAGCAGGTTTCCCGAGACGCGAGTCCCCTGGGCCATCCAGTCGAGCCAGATTCCCCGGCAGGTGCGGTAGATGTGGTTGCCGCGGATCGTGGAGTCGATGGCGGCGTGGAACTTGATGCCGGCCATCTCCGCGCCCGAGAACAGCTTGCGCACATGGATGTCGTGGATGGTGTTGCCGGTGACGAGGCTGAAGGCGGCGCCCAAGCTGCCCACGATGCCCGCCTGCTCGCAGTGCGAGATCGTGTTGTTTCGGACGACGTGGTGGCCGATGGTCTCCTTGTTCCAGCCGTTTTCAAGGGCCCGCTCGATCGTCTTGACGTAGCCCTCGGCGGTATTGGCCGAGGTATTGTCCCACTGGTCGCCATATTTGCCGAGCGCGACGGCGGAACAGATCGAGTGGCTGATCACGTTGTCTTCGATGATCCAGCCCTTGCTCCAATGCGTGCCGATCAGACCCACCTGTTCGGCGGTGGGGGGCGCCCAGGGAGTGGCCGCGTGGCGGAGGGTGAAGCCGCGGACCGTGACGTAGTTGACGCCCGGCTTTGCGGGGTAGAAAACGGTCTGGCGGACGTTGATCTCGACGTGTTGCTCGTTGGGGTTGACGCCCGGGAACTGGGCCCAGATGGTGGTGCTGGCGTTGTCCACCTGGCCAAACCAGAGCGGAGTGTCGCCGGCGGGCTTGAGGACGTCGTCGAGCGTGGCCGCCTCGGCGAGCCACAGGCCGTTCAGATAGACGGCGCCGGTGTGGTGTTGTCGGCCGAGGGGGTTGAACCAGTCGCCGCGGATCAAGTCGTGATAGGGGTTAAAGTCGCCGAAGAAGGAATTTGGCAGCGTCGCTTTCCAGACGTTGTCCTGGACTTTGCTCCAGTTTTTGACGATTTCGGACCCCTTGATTTCGACCTTCTCGCCCGGGGCCGCCTGGTAGACGATCCGCTTCTGGTCAGACTGTCCGCCGCGGGGCGGCGCGATCCGCTCGCGGTAAACTCCGTCGTGCACGGTGATCACATCGCCGGGCTGGGCGAGGTCCGCCGCCCGCTGGATCGTTCTCAAGGGGGCCGCCCGCGTGCCCGCGTTGGCGTCGTTGCCGCTTGTGGCGACGTGCAGTTCGGCGGCATGGGAAGCGGCCAGCGGCGCCAGCAGCAGGGTGGCGCAGGCGGCGAGGACGCGTTTTTTTGCCTGGGTCATTGGAGTATCTCCTGGGGCTGGCAGGGGCAGGTAACGGCTCTCGGCAGCCGGGCAAGTCACCGGCCGAAATTGTAACGCGATCGAGCAGCGGATCGAAAGAGGGAGACGTTTCCGGGGTGGCGACCGACCGGCACTGCGCGCAATTTCGCGGGCCGGAGAGGAGCGTGCCAGGACCCCGCTTTGGCGGACAAGGGAGATTTTCTGGCAAGGTTCAAGTCGCAACTCCCAATAGCCAGGAAGGGGCGGAACTGGGGCCTTGCCTGGGACCACTGGACTCAGGAAACCTCGGATTTGAACCTTGCCGGTTTTCAAAGCGTTTTGGGGGTGGAAAAAGAATTTTTGGAATTTTGGCGGCGGGCCCTTGACGACCTCGCGTGGACATGCGAGATTATGCGGACGCGATGCAAATGAACTTGCTTCGCCAATGAGGCTGCAAATCGCCTGCAAGCGGATGAGCAGCCTCAGGAGTCTAGGCAGCTTTGCTAAAAAAGTGAATCTAGGCAAGGTTGGTTGCCTTTCTGGTTGGCACGCCTTCCGGAAAGGGTTTCGGCGTAACGCCCTGAAAAAAATCTCCAGGGCTGGTTGACAACCGCCGAAATACTACTAAAATCAACCGGAAGGTCGGGTGGTACTTCGTCGGAGCGACGGGGAGCCATCCAGCCGCGTATGATCTTTGACAATTTGGTAGTGTGTGATTGATGCCTCCTATTTGAGCCAGTCGAGAGACTGGAAGAAAACCGTGCATCGTCCTTTAGACCAACGGGACGATGCCCCGGGAATTGAACCTTTTCGAGTTAGCTCACACG
>JAMOAF010000072.1 GCA_023621895.1 Planctomycetota bacterium | reverse complement strand
CGGGCAGCGGCCCGTGGGCGGCTTCGTGCAAGGCCACCAGGTCGCCCGCCCGGCGATAGGTCTTGCCGTCGTCGCTGACCAGCACGTAGACGGCCATTGGCCAGGTGACGTCGGCCCTGCCCGCCGCGGTCCGCAGCGTGACGCCCCCGATCGGCTCGACGCGTCCGAGGTCGACGCTGATCGCGGCCAGCGGAGCGCCCGACCAGCCGACGGTTCCCTGCTGGGTCCAGAAGTAGTCTTTCGTGGTCTTTCCGTCGGTCAGTTGATCGGCGTCGCCGGCGTCGGTGCAGTGGCTGTAGTTGGGCCGCGGCGAGAACGCGCATTTCTTGCCCAGCGCGAGGTTCGATCCCGCCGGTTCGCCACCCGCCGCGGGGCTCGATTCGGCAGGAATGACCGCCGCAATCGCGATCACGAGAACAACCACGAGCCAAGGGAACCGTCTTTCCAACGCGTTCATGATTCCTTTCCCTTATTTTGAGAGCAGCATCGAGCAGCGCTCGGCGCGATCGCCAGACCACCATTAACGTTCCGCTGCGCCGGCCAGTCAAGCCTTGGCGAGTTGCTCGGGGCGGCAAGATCGGCGAACCATCCGCGCCGCCGAATGAAAGGCGCAGCTCCCGCCGGCTGCGTGCCTGTCGCCTGGCCGGCGGGTCCGGTATGATGAAGTGTCTTCGGAAAGTCCCGAATCAGCGCATATTCTCGGCTTTGTCTTTTCGGCGCCGGCTGGCGCGTGCCATGCCCGTCGCTGGCCAGTGGCTGTTCGTCCCGGCAAACACTTCGATGAAACGCAAACCCGCCCACAAGGCAACCAGAAAGAAACGCCCGGACTACGGCCGCGGGCGGCAGCAACACAAGCCCAGGGCCGAAAAGGGCGGCGGCAATCCACCGCCGCAAAGGCCGGCCGAGCGCGAGCGGCGGCTGCAAACGATACTCGCCGCCGCGGGACTTGGCAGTCGCCGGCAGTGCGAGGAATTGATTCTCGCCGGGCGGGTGGAGGTCGAGCGGCAAGTGGTCACGCAACTGGGCACGCGCGTCGATCCGCTCCGGCAGAAGATTCGGGTCGACGGAATCGAGTTGCGCAGGCCGCAGACCGTTTGGTACGCATTGAACAAACCAACCGGCGTGGTGTGCACGAACCGGGATCCCGGGGGGCGGCCGCGGGCGGTTGACCTGGTGCCCGAGGCGCGCGAGCGGCTGTTTACGGTCGGCAGGTTGGACTTGAACAGCGAGGGCCTGCTGCTGCTGACCAACGACGGCGAAATGGCCAACAGGCTGACCCACCCGCGATATGGCGTTTCCAAGACCTACCGGGTCCTGGTGGCCGGCAATCCAACGCGCGAGGTTCTCAACCAACTCAGACGCGGTGTTTATTTGGCGGAGGGGGTGGCGCGGATCACGGGCGTGACGATCAAGCGGCGCTACAAGAAGTCGACGGTCTTGGAGATGGTGTTGCAGGAAGGGCGAAATCGCGAGATCCGGCGATCTCTGGCTCGCGTGGGCCACAAGGTGATGCGGCTGGTGCGGATCGCAACCGGGCCGATTCGCTTGGGCAATTTGGCGCCGGGCGAGTACCGCCCGTTAAGCAGCACGGAGGTCCACCAGTTGACCCGCTGGGCTGGAGGAGGGAAGCGGTGAGCGGTTGGCTGCCCGAAACGATCTACCCGGACCACGCCTGGTGCGGGCCGACCGAAGTGGTCGAGAACGTGGCGATTGCCCGAGACACCTACCGCGTGCGGTTCGGGTGCCCGCAACTGGCGGCCGAAATCCTGCCGGGCCAGTTTCTCATGCTGCGGCTGCCCGGAACGGACGATCCGCTCTTGGGCCGCCCGCTGGCGATGTACGACGTGGTCCTCCACGGGGGGCAGCCCTGGGGGGTGGACGTGGTGTATCTGGCCGTGGGCAAGTTGACCCGGCGGCTGGCGGCCTGCCGGGCGGGAGACCGGCTCGAAGTCTGGGGACCGTTGGGCAACGGGTTTCAGCCCACCAAGGCGGAGCACCTTGTGATGGTTGCGGGGGGAATTGGGCAAACGCCTTTCTATGCCCTCGGCCAGGAAGCCTTGGGGCGGAACTACGGTCGAACGGATCGCCCCCGACACGCGGTGGGCCGGGTGACGCTCTGTTACGGAGCGAAAACCGCGGCCCTTTTGGCTGGGATCGACGATTTTCGCTCCGTCGGCGTCGAGGTCCAGGTAGCGACCGACGACGGCAGCGCGGGCCATCATGGTCTGGTGACCGAACTGATCGAGCCCCTGGTTGGCGGTTCCGGGTCGGCTGCGTCCTTGGTGTGTTGCGGCCCCGAGCCGATGTTGAAGGCGATCGCACAGATCGCAGGGCGGCTTGGCGTACCTTGCCAGGTGTCGCTGGAGACGCCGATGGCCTGCGGAATGGGAATCTGCTTCAGTTGCGTGACCAAGGTGCGCGACGGTCGTGGCGGTTGGGATTACCGGCGAACGTGCGTTGAGGGTCCGGTATTCGACGCGGAGAAGATCGATTTCGACTGAGCACCGTGCGGGCTCAGCCCTGTTTCAAGGCGAGAATTCCGGCGGACAGCCGCGATTTGAGCCGCGCGGCGGCGTTCGGATGGATCACCTTGCGGGCGCCCGCCCGATCCAGTCTCTTGGCGGCAAGGCGAAACTCCGCTTCGGCCTTTTCGACGTCGGCAGCCTGGACGGCTTCGCGGACCTTGCGAACTTGGCTCTTGACGGCACTTCGCATTGAACGGTTTCTTGCGCGACGTTCGACGTTCTGGCGAAGCCGCTTCTTGGCGCTTTTGGTGTTGGGCATGAGCAGATTCTCGGATGATCCGGCTTGTGTGTTCTCGGGTTTCTTGTCCCATTGCCGGCCCACCAAGTCGGGGAGGGCAGGCGCTAAACCTCTAATCTTGTCGGCTTTGGGCGATCTTGTCCAGTAGCGCGGCCAGGTCTTTGTACCCGAAATCCAGGGCCGCCAGCGCGTGGGCATGGGTTTCGGCTGTCTCGAAGTCCTTCAGGTCGAGGGCGAGTTTGGCTGCCAGATAGAGCGCCTCCTTCTTGTTCTTCTCGTCCTGGTCGGATATTTCCCGGATTGCGTTGGCATAGTGGTCCGCGGCCAGCTTGTATTGCTTGATCTGCTGGAAGCATTTGCCAAGCTCCAACTGGCACAGGCCGTGGTACTTCGGGTCGTTCCGGGCGTGCTGGAACTGTTGGATTGCCTCACTCGTCCGGCCAATCTCGTG
>JAMOAF010000742.1 GCA_023621895.1 Planctomycetota bacterium | reverse complement strand
CTTTCCGGTCTTCAGCAGCGGCAAGAATTCGCGGACCATCTGCACGGCGGCGGGGCCGACGAGGACCACGAAGATGCCGGGGAAGATGAACAGCACCAGGGGGATGATCAATTTGACGGCCGTTTTGGCGGCCTTCTCTTCGGCCATCTGGCGTCTCCGCGTGCGCATCGAATCGCTCTGCACGCGGAGGGCCTGGGCCACGCTCGAGCCGAACTTGTCGGCTTGGATCAAGACGGCGGCCAGGGAACGGAGATCGGAGACGCCGGTCCTGGCGCCCAGCTCATGGAGGACCTCGTTTCGAGCGCGGCCCATCTGGAGTTGGAAGTTGGCGATGCCGAATTCCTCGGCGATCACCGGGTAGGTTTTCCGCATCTCCTCGGCGACCTTCCGCATCGCCTGGTCGAGGCCGAGGCCGGCTTCAACGCAGACGACCATCAGGTCGAGGGCGTCCGGCAGGCCGAGGAACAGGCCGCCCTTGCGCGAT
Source organism: Planctomycetota bacterium (assembly GCA_023621895.1). Taxonomy (GTDB): domain Bacteria; phylum Planctomycetota; class Planctomycetia; order Pirellulales; family Thermoguttaceae; genus JAAYCB01. The sequence continues at coordinate 2,733 of JAMOAF010000742.1, read as the reverse complement.
TTGGCGATGAACCAGAGGAGCACGTCGGGCAGGTAAAAGAACAGGCCGGCCGCGACAACCGCGGCCATCAGGGTCTTCTGGCTGACGCCCGCCAAGCCGAGGATCGTGCCGCCGCCGAGGAACAGGCCGACGAGCAGTCCGGTGAATTTCAGGCCGAGAAAGATGCTGCCGGCCGACTCGCCGCGGAACCCGGCGGCGGTCATGCGGCTCTTGAGTTTGCCGAGTTCGAGGTCGTTCTTCGGCTGAAGCGGTTTGGCGAGGGCCGGGCTGGCCTTTTCCAGGACCTTGGCGACCTTGTCGGTCGGCTTCAGGGCTCCCCGCCGGCCATCGGCGCCGCGGAGCCTGGGTTTCTTGAGCTCATCGAGGCGTTCGGCGGCGCGCGACTTATTGGCGGCCAGCAGGTTCATCAACCACCAGGCCAGTACGGCACACAAGCCGAAGACGGCGAACGGATATAAATCGGCGAAGGTGAATGCAATGGCAAACGGCATCGCGGTATCCTCACACCTTGATGTTGACGATTTTTCGAATGCACAGCGCCCCAAGGAGCTGCATGAAGAGGGCGATCGCGAGCATTTTCCGCCCCATCGAGTCGTCGAACAACAGCATCACGTAGCTAGGATTAAGGTAGTACACGACCACGAACAGGAAGAAGGGCAGCGCCATCAGGATGATGCCCGACAGTCTGCCTTCTCCGGTAAGGGCCTGGATCTGGCCCCAGATCTGGAATCGTTGGCGGATGAGCTGGCCGATCTTGTCGAGGATTTCCGCCAGGTCGCCGCCCGTCTGCCGCTGGAGGACGACGGCGGTGACGAAGAACTTCAGGTCCGTGTTGGGAATCCTGTCGGCCAGCGACCGCAACGAGTCCTCCATCGAGCAGCCGAGGTTCTGCTCCTCGAAGACCCGCCCGAATTCCTTTCCGATCGGATCGCCCATTTCCGTCGAGACCATGCTGAATCCGGCCGGCAGGCTCTGGCCGGCGCGGAGCGCTCGCGCGACGAGCTCCATCGCGTCGGGGAGCTGCGCGCCGAAGGCCTTCAGCCGCCTCCCGCGCCTGATATAGAGCCAGCAGAACGGCACCAGGGCCATGAAGGCGCCGAGGATCGGCACGAGGCCGAAGTGGACGCGCAGCGCGCCGCCAAGCCCGGCGCCGCACAACGCGAAGATGCCACTGATCATCAGCAGCCTGCTCAAGGTGAGGTTCGTGTCGGCCTGGTCGAAGATCAGCTTGAAGTTGGCGAAGCGGTTGAAGAAACGATCGGCGATGCCGGGAATGGCGCCGAGCGGCTCGGCGAGCAGCGTCGATTCCTTGACAGCTTCCCTTTTGCTCTTGATTCTGGTGAACAGATCGAGCCGATCCTCCGCCCGCGTCGCGGAACCGCCGCGGAAAGCGAAGGCCACGGCGCCGACGAAGCACGAGACCGCGAAGAACGTGGCCAAGGCGATGATTAGCATAAGCATGGTCGCAGCTCTGATTGGACTCGGTTTGCAACGGCTGAACCGTCAGTCTTCCAACATCACGCGCTGACGGAATGCGCTTGCCGGCAGGCGGACGCCCGCCGCTTCAAGGCGCGGCATGAAGGTCGGCCGGATGCCGTGGGCGACGAACCGCCCGTAACAGCGCCCGTTCTCGTCGATTCCGTCGCGCTCGTATGTATAAATGTCCTGCATCACGACGGTGTCCTGTTCCATGCCGACGACCTCGGTGATGTGGGTGATTTTTCTCGGGCCGCCCTGAAGCCGGTTCGCCTGCACGATCAAGTCGACCGCGCTGGCGATCTGGGTCCGCATCGCCTTCAGCGGCAGCTCGAAGCCGGCCATCATGATCATGGTTTCCATCCGCGCGACGGCGTCCCGCGGGCTGTTGGCGTGCAGCGTGGTCATCGAACCTTCGTGGCCGGTGTTCATCGCCTGGAGCATGTCGAGCGTCTCTGGCCCGCGGCACTCGCCGATGATGATCCGTTCGGGCCTCATCCGCAGCGCGTTGCGGACCAGGTCGGTTGCGGTGATCGATCCCTTGCCTTCGATGTTCGGCGGCCTTGTCTCCAAGCGGACAACGTGCTCCTGCTGGAGTTGAAGTTCGGCGGCGTCTTCAATCGTCACGATCCGGTCGCCGTTGCTGATGAAACTCGAGAGAGTGTTCAGCAGCGTGGTTTTTCCAGAGCCCGTGCCCCCGGAAATCACCACGTTCAGCCGCGCCTTGATGGCCCCCTCCAGGAGCATCACCATCTCCGGGGTGAAGGCCTTGAAGTTGAGCAGGTCCTCGAGCTTCAGCGGATTGGCGCCGAAACGGCGGATGGAAACCGCGGCCCCGTCGAGGGCCAGCGGCGGAATGATCGCGTTGAACCGGGAGCCGTCCTGCATGCGGGCGTCGACCATCGGGCACGTCTCGTCGACGCGCCGGCCGACCTTGGAAATGATCCGGTCAACGATTTGCAGGAGGTGATTGTTGTCGCGGAAGACGACATTGCTCTTCTCCATCCTGCCGCGGCGCTCGCAGTAGACGTGCTTCGGACCGTTGATCAGGATGTCGCTGATCGTCGTGTCCTTGAGCAAGACCTCGAGCGGGCCGAGTCCGAACGTTTCGTCGAGAACCTCATCGATCAGCCGTTCGCGCTCGCTGCGGTTCAGCAGCGTATCCTCCGTGTCGCAGAGATGTTCGACGACGAGCCGGATTTCGCGGCGGAGCGTCTCGCCCTCAAGGTCGCCGACTCGCGACAGGTCAAGCTTGTC
>JAMOAF010000706.1 GCA_023621895.1 Planctomycetota bacterium | reverse complement strand
GATGCTGATGATGGGCGATGTGTCCCCCGAAACGCTTCGCGAGGCATTTGCCGAGCAGGCCCGCGCGCTGGCCGAAGGCGGCGCCGACGCCCTCGTGATCGAAACCATGTCGGACACGGCCGAAGCCAGGCTGGCCGTCGAGGCTGCCAGGCAGACCGGCCTGGAGGTGGTGGCGTGCATGGTTTTCGACTCCGGCCGCGATCGCGACCGGACGATGATGGGCACGACGCCGGAAGAAGCCGCCCGGGTGCTCATCGAGGCTGGCGCCGACTGCATCGGCTCGAACTGCGGCCAAGGGATTGAAGGGTTTATTGGCATTTGCCGGCGGCTCCGCGCCGCCGCGCCGTGTCCGATCTGGATCAAGGCGAACGCCGGTCTGCCGGAAATCGTCGACGGCCAGGCCGTCTACCGCCAGACCCCGGAAGGATTCGCCAGCCTGGTGCCCGACCTGGTCGAGGCCGGCGCCAGCTTCATCGGCGGCTGTTGCGGGACCTCGCCCGAGTTTATCCGAGCGGTTGGAAGGAAGCTGTCGCCATGAACTCCCGCGAGCGAGTCCTCCTCGCGATAAACCACCAGGAGGCGGATCGGGCGCCGATCGACGTTGGCGCAACTCGCCAGTCGGGAATCGCGGCCTCGGTCTACCACCTCCTCAAGCGGCGGCTCGGGCTGTCGACCCCGACGCGCGTCTACGACGTCTACCAGATGCTTGCGGAGATCGAACAGCCGATCCTCGAACGGTTCGGCGCGGACTGCGTGGGGCTCAACCGGCCGTCCGTGGCCTTCGGCATCCGCAACGAGGGCTGGAAACCGTGGACCCTCCAGGACGGCACGCCCGTGGAGGTGCCGGGCGGGTTCGATCCAAGGACCGACCACCTGGGCAATCTCGTCCTCTACGACGCCCGCGGCGCGGCGATTGCGAAAATGCCCAAGGGCGGTTTCTATTTCGACCGGTTGGAAAAATTCCCCGGCGCCGCGCACGCCGATCCGGCCGGCTTGAAGATTCCGCTTTTGTCGGCGGAAGAATGCGACCATTTCCACGCCCAGTCCGAGGCCGCCTGGCAGAACACCGACAAGGCGATTATCACCGCGATGGGCCCCCCTTACGAGCTATTTTTCGGACTGGGCACCGGCGACTTTTCCAGTTGGATGATGACCTTGGCCTGCGAGCCGGATTATGTCAAGTCACTCTACGAGCGACTCGTGGACGCCTGGCTGGAGAATCTCCGCCGTTTTACGGAGGCGGTGGGAGACCGGGTTCAGATTCTCCAGTTCAACGATGATCTGGGTACGCAGAACGGGCCGTTTCTTTCGGTCAAGATGTTTCGCGACCTCGTGATGCCGTACTACAAACGGGGGCTCGACTGGGTGCACGCCAATACCCGAATGAAGGTTTTCATGCACAACGACGGGGCGATCCTCGACTTCATCCCCAGCCTGATCGAGATGGGAGTTGACATTCTCAACCCCGTGCAAACCTCGGCCAAGGGGATGGATCCGAAGAAGCTCAAGGACCAGTTCGGCAAGCGGCTCGTCTTCTGGGGAGGTTCGTGCGATTGCCAGGGAGCGCTGGCCTTTGGCACGCCCGACGACGTGGCCGAAGAGGTTCGGCGGCACGTCGAGGTCCTGTCGCCGGGCGGCGGCTACGTTTTCGCCTCTGTCCACAACATCCAGGCCCAAGTGTCTCCGGAAAACGTGATTGCCCTGTTTGAAACCGCCCTGGAGGCGGGAAAGTACGGGTAAACTGCCGGCGATACGCGAGAGCGAGGAAAAAACTCTGGAAAATAGGCTGCATTGGATTTGGCGCGGAGCGGCCTATTGTGTATACTAGAGTGTGTTCGGGGAACGGAGCGGGGGCAAGACGCGGCGCTCGAACGTGCCGTTGATCCCGCCTTACGGAACATACCCCGCCCGCCAGTTCGCCATCTGGCGATTTGGTTTGTGTAGTTACACCGCTGACCGAATTTCACATTGCCTTGCCAATGGCTTGCGCCCTGAGATATTCAGGGCGGATACGGAAATACACTGAAATCCCCCTTCGCAACCCCTTGCGAGACCCTGGTGGGTCGCTCGTTCTCTCCCCCCCCAAGAGCGACCTCCAGGGTTATTTTTTTGCGCCATGCCAAGGGTGACCCGAAGATCGCCTCTCGGTCCCGGGTAGGACGTTCATGCCGCCAGGCGCCGATGGCAATCGGCGCCTGAGATCGCCAACTCCAGATTTCTTCGATTCTTGTCCCCTTGCCCGATCAATGCGACTGAAACTGATTGCCTGCGAAATCCTCTACCGCGAATTCTGCTGGGCTGTCGCCCGGTCGCCCCACCGCGTGGACGTGGAGTTTCTGCCCAAGGGGCTTCACGACATCGGGCAGGCGGGCATGCACGCGAGGCTGAAGGAGGCGGTCGAGGCGGCCGACGAGGGGGATTTCGACGCACTGCTGATGGGGTACGCCCTCTGTAGCAACGGCCTGGTCGGTTTGCGCGCCGGGCGAGTGCCGCTGGTGGTCCCCCGGGCGCACGACTGCATCACCCTCTTTCTGGGCAACAAGGAGCGGTACCTCGACTATTTCCAGGCCAATCCCGGCGTCTATTTCAAGACCAGCGGCTGGATCGAACGGGGCGAGTCCCTCGAACAACTCGGCCCCCTCTCCATCCAGACGCAGAGCGGAATGAACCAGACCTACGACCAATTGGTCGAAAAGTACGGCGAAGATAACGCGAAGTTTCTCTACGAGCAACTCTGCAACATGACCCGCAACTATGGCAAGCTGGCGTTCATTGAGATGGGGATCGAGCCGGATGACCGGTTTGAACGGGAGACGATTCGCCAGGCCGACGAACGCGGCTGGAAGTACGAGAAATTGGCCGGCGACATGGGCCTCGTTGTCGACCTGGTCGAGGGCCGCTGGGACGACGGCCGATTCCTCGTCGTTCCCCCGGGTTATGAAGTGTCCACGAGCTACGACGAGCGGATCATCCGGGCGGCGCCAGTCGGCCGCTAAATCGACCTGCGTGATTCGTGGAAAAAGCGGCTGTTATTCAGATAGCCGCGTGGACTTGCCCCGCGCTTCGTTACGTACGGGTTGTGCCGCAGCGCAGGCGCGCCGCGGGGCAAGCCCACGTGGCTATCACGCTCTCGTCAATTCCTCCCGGAATCACGCAAGTTCATTTAGCCCGGATAGTCCGTGAACCGATCGACATCGCGCGACAGTCAAAAAATCCCCGTT
>JAMOAF010000013.1 GCA_023621895.1 Planctomycetota bacterium | reverse complement strand
CAATCTCGTTACGGCGACGCAGCCAGCAAACCGATCTGTGGGTGGCCCCTACCGCGACATTCGGACCAAATCGGGCCACCTGCTCAACAGCGGCGATACGAACGAAACGGGCCACCCACAAAAAGGGCCGATGGCCAAGGGCGGACCCGCGTGTGTCGCCATAATCTCGTTACGGCGACGCAGCCAACAAACCGATCTGTGGGTGGCCCCTACCGCGACAGATCTATGGGTGGCCCCTACGAAAGGTGCCACCCACGAAATGACGCCGAAAGGTGCGGGCCGAAAGGCCACCCGCAAACTGGCCGATGGTCAAGTGCGGACCTCGTGCCTGGTCGCGATCTCATTACGGCGAGGCAGCCAGGAGGCCGATTTGTGGGTGGCCCCTGATCCATAGGCAGAGACGCCCCGCGCTACGGCGAGGCTGCCGACAGACCGATTTGTGAGTGGCCGCAATCGCCGGTTGATTCTTGTTGGCTGCCCCCATGTCGCCAGACGCCCAGCGCTCGGTTGAGTATTTTGACAGACGCTGATACGATGCCGGCTGGGGCCATCCTTTCGAGCTTTGGTGATTGGAGGTCTCCAATGAGACACTCGCGGCTGGTGTTGACCGCTGTTCTTCTCACGCTCTTTTTGCATACGGGATGCGATTCGCGTACGGCGAATAGGCCCGACCCGATTCGCGCCGCGCCGAACGGCAACATCGGGGCCGCCGACGCGACGAGACCGGGGGCCCCGATTTTTCTCCCGAATGACAAGGCCGCAAGCCCCCAATCGCCGGGCGCTGGAGGCGAGGGCGGAGAGCCGCAGCGGTGGCTCGACCTGGGCCAAGTCGCGCCGCTTCCGCTGGCGATCCAGCCGCAGGGCCGCCGCGGGTTGGTCACGGTCGACAGCTATCTTTCAGTTCTTTACGATCTCCAGTCGCACGAAGAACTCCGGACCTGGGATCACCGCTTCTGTTCGGCGACGTTCAGTAGCGACGGGAAGCGATTCGTGACGGTGGATACCGGCGTAGCCGTCTGGGACGCCGGTCGCGGCGAGCAGATCTGCCGCATCGAAGGCGGCATGCCTCCGAAGCAGGATCCAGCCTTCTACCCGTGGGAAACGAAAGCCCTGCTGAACGAGAATGGAAGTCTGGTTGCGATCTCCAATACTCGGGGAGCTTTCGCTCGGCGCCTTCCCCACAGCGTTCTCCTTTTCGAGGTCGAAACCGGTCGATTGCGCAAAACATTCGCGAACGGTCTTGCGTCCGCCTACGGCCCCCTCGGATTCGCTGAGAACGGCACGCGGCTGGTCACCAGCTCGCTTCAGTGGCGGCCGGTCGGGCGAGGCGGCTCAAAACCGGGTGTTGTCTCGGTCGCAGCGTTGTGGAACACTCAAAATGGAGAGCTGCTGCGTGAATTCCCAGACGGGGCCGACGCCGTCGTCAGCCGCGACGGTCGCTGGATTGCGACGGCATGCCTGACTTCGGGTTGGTCCGATCGGCTTCCCCCCAACGCCGACACCAGCAGCGTGACCATCTGGGACGCCCGCACGGGCGAACCTTTGCAGACTCTGAAGCACGAAGAATGCCTCCGCGATTTCGCCTTCGCTCCCGACTCGAAGAGAATCCTGGTAGCGGCTCAAATTCGAACGCAACAGGGGCAATCAACCGGTCTTGAGGGCCGAATCGTCGAATGGGACTGGCAGTCCGCCCGGAAACTGTTTGTTGAAGACTCCGCGAAACGCTTCGCACGCGTGCTGTATTCCCCGGACGGCCGCCGACGCTTCGCCCTGACCGAAGAGGTCAACCAGTTGGACGACAGTGAGTACCGGTTTCGCGGCTGGGATGTCAAAAGCGGCGCAGAACTGCCGATCGGCGATTACAGAGTGTTCACCAACCTTGTCGGCGAGGTGTTTTTCTTTCCGGAAGCGGATCGTTTCATCAAACCGTGGCCGGACTTTTTTGCCGAGATCGACGCTCTCTCCGGGAAGACTGTCCGGGAGCTTCCGCCGCGCCGGCCCGCAGCCAGGAATCCCAGCTTCGCCCCCGACGGCCAACGCATCCTGGTCAGTTCAGGAGGCAACCGGTTCATCAATCTCGCGACGGGTGAAGTGCGAATGTGGGACCTGCACGCCTACTGTACGACGGCGCGGTTCGTCGCCAATGGACGGCTTGCGTTTGCGCACGCCCGGAAAAACCTCTACTTGCTCGATCCCGTGTCCGATGCGATTGTCTGGCAGTTTCCGCTGGAGATTCCGCCGATCGATCTGGCTGTAAGCCCTGACGGCCGACGCGTCGCGGCCGCCTTGGAATTTGACCGGAGATTTCGCGACTTGCCTCCTCAAGTCGTTCTGATCGACACACTGTCGCCCCACGGACTGAAGTTCCTTGAACGATCGGCGATGGCTTTCTCCTACCACGCGGATGGTCGGCGCTTCGTGGAAGCCGCGCCGGATCAAGTTCACGAGTGCGACGCCGAAAGCGGCCGCCAAATCCGCTCGTTGTTTCGCCTCCCGGGCCGCACACTGGATATCTGCTGTAGCTGCGATGGGAAACAGGTTCTCGCCTGCGGCGTCGCGGGGCACGCCGATCCCGACGAGTCGTTCGATGCGGAGGACCAAGGCTGGGTCATGCTCTGGGGTGAAGATCGCGGCGACCCGCTGCGACTCGAGGGTCACACGGCTCCGGTCGTGAGTGCCGCCTTCGGCCCTGAAGGCTTGCGTTGTGCAACCGGCTCGCTCGACAGGACAATCCGACTGTGGGACACGTCGAGCGGTGAATTGCTGCACACTTTTCGCGGGCACCTCGGCGAAGTCCGCGGAATCTCGTACAGCCCGAAGGGCGACCGGATTCTCTCCGCCGCGGAGGACGGCGCAGCCGTCTGGAACGTCGCCCCGTACGCGCCGGTTCCGGTCGAATCGGCGCCGCTCGCGCAAGTTTTTACGATCCGGCAGACTGCGGAGACGTGGGCTTCTTCGTTCGGCGTCATAAGGGGAAGGGAGTTTCCGGTGGAGCACGGCTTGTCCAAATACCTGCCCGAGTCCGCTTCCGACCAGCGCCGGGACGAATGGACGGCCGTTCTGTTCGGCAGGGGCACTTTTCGGGACCTGCCGGAAGACATCGCCCATGTCCTCTCCAAGCCGGCGAAGACAGTCCACAGCAAGCTCCCATTGCCGCCTTCGAGAACGCAGCGGTTTGGCCAGGGCTACCATCTCATCGACTCGGCGGACGGGGGAAATCGCAGG
>JAMOAF010000213.1 GCA_023621895.1 Planctomycetota bacterium | reverse complement strand
TTTCGCGATTATCCGGCAATTATGCGAAAGTGCCCGAGTTGTTCGCGAAGGAGCGATCGGGCCGATTCTCAATCAAGTCGAACGCTCGTTCGCCGGGCATCGGAAAGCCGGACGAATCACTCGAGTCCGCCGGGAGCCGATGCCTGTGCCTGTCCGATCGATCCATTCCTGCTGACGGCTCTTCGAAAACGGGATGAACTCCGTTCTGCCAAGCGATCGGCTCACGCCCGCTGCCGGGCCGCGCGGCGGCGCTGGACCTCCTGGAGGAGGACCTTGCGGAGGCGGATCTGGCTGGGCGTGACCTCGACGAGCTCGTCTTCCTCGATGTATTCGAGGGCCGCTTCCAGCGAGAGCACGCGGGGCGGCTTGAGCAGAATGTTGCGGTCGCTGCCGGCCGCGCGGATGTTGGTCAGCTTCTTCTCCTTGGTCGGGTTGACGGGCATGTCGCCCGACCGGCTGTTCTCTCCGACGATCATCCCCTCGTAGACCACGTCGCCGGGGCCGACGAACATCTCGGCCCGCTCCTGGAGGCCGTCGAGCCCGAAGGCGACCGCGCGCCCCGAAGTCATCGAAACGAGCACGCCGTTGGTCCGGCCGGGGATGTCGCCCTCCACCGGCCCGTAGCGCTCGAAGCGGTGGTGCATGATCACCGTCCCCTGCGTCGCGTTGAGCAGCCGGGTGCGCAGCCCGATCAATCCCCGCGCGGGGATCGAAAACACCACGTACGTGTAGTTGTCGTGGCTGGTCATCTCCACCGGCTGGCCCCGGCGGGCGCCGACCAGCTCCATCACCGCGCCCAGCTTCTCCGGCGGGACCTCGACCACCAGGCTCTCAAAGGGCTCTTCGAGGACGCCGTTGTTGTCGTGCAAGATGACCCGCGGCTTGCCGATCGACATCTCGAAACCTTCGCGGCGCATCGTCTCGATGAGCACGGCCAGGTGCAGCACGCCGCGGCCGGAGACCTGGAACGCGTCGCCCCGCTCGAGCGGCTCCACGCGCAGGGCCACGTTGCGCTCCAGCTCGCGATAGAGCCGCTCGCGGAGCTGCCGGGTGGTGACGTACCTGCCTTCGCGCCCGGCGAGCGGCGAGGTGTTGATGCCGAAGACCATCTGGATCGTCGGCTCGTCGACCGCCACGCGGGGCAGCGCCCTGGGCGAGGCCGGATCGGCGATCGTGTCTCCGATGTTGATTTCCTCGAGTCCGACGATGGCCGCCACGTCGCCGGCCGAGGCCTCGCCGACCTGGACCCGCCCGAGCTTGTCGAAGAGGAAGACCTGGGCGACCTTGGCGGTGACGATCCGCCCGGCGGCCTGGATGATCGCCGCCTGCTGCCCCTGGCGGATCGTTCCGGAGCGGATTCGCCCAATCGCGATCCGGCCCACGTAGTCGGACCAATCGAGGGTGTTCACGAGCATCTGGAGGGGGGCTTCCGGGTCGATCTCCGGGCCGGGGATCGCCTCGAGCATCATTTCGAACAGGGGCTCCATCGACTGGCCGCGGACTCCCAGATTCGCCGTGGCGTAGCCCTCCTTGCTCGTCGCGAACAGGTAGGGGAAATCGCCGAGCACCTCCTCCGCTCCCAGGTCGAGCAGCAGCTCGAAGGTCTCGTTGAGCACCTCGTTGGCCCGGGCGTCGGGCCGGTCGATCTTGTTGATCACGACGACCGGCTGGAGGCCGCACTCGAGGGCCTTGGAGAGCACGAATCGGGTCTGGGGCAGGGGCCCCTCGGCGGCGTCGACCAGGACGAGGGCCCCGTCGGCCATCCGCAGGACGCGTTCCACCTCGCCGCCGAAGTCGGCATGGCCCGGCGTGTCGATCAGGTTGATCTTCACGCCGCGGTAGTGGATGGCGATGTTCTTGGCCAGGATCGTGATCCCGCGCTCCCGCTCGAGCTCGTTGGAGTCGAGGATTCGCTCGCCGACGAGCTGGGCCGCGCGGAATTCGCCGCTCTGGCGGAGGAGGCAATCGACGAGGGTCGTCTTGCCGTGGTCGACGTGGGCGATGATGGCGACGTTTCGGATGTCATTGCGACGCATAGGCGGCAGGTCACCATTTCAATCCGAACTTCTCGCCTTCCGACGAGCGGCTGACCCCGCCCTTGAGCGGCTTCTTGGCCGAGTGCTGGACCTTCGATTTCTGGGCCGGCTCGCCCGGCTCGTCGTCGGCCTTGCCCTTCGATTCGGTCTCGGGCGCTGGGGTCAAGTCCTTGATCGACAGGCTGATCCGCCGCGCTGCCCGGTCGATCGACTGGATCCGGACTTCGACCTGTTCGCCTTCTTTGACGACGTCGCTGACGCGCCAGATTTTTTTGTGGGAAAGCTCGGAGATATGGACCAGCCCCTCGACCCCCGGCTCGATTTCGACGAACGCCCCGAACTCCATCAGCTTGGTGACTTTTCCGCGAACCTGGGTCCCCTGGGGATACTTCTGCTCGACCTCTTCCCACGGGTCGGGCAGCATCTCGCGGTAGGCGAGGCTAATCCGCCCGGTGGCGGGATCGTATTTCTTGATCTTGACCTTCACGGCCTGGCCTTCGCTGACCACTTCACTGGGATGGCTGATCCTTCCCCAGCCCAGCTCGCTGACGTGGAGCAGCCCGTCGACGCCGCTTCCGAGTTCGACGAACGCGCCGAAGTCCATCAGCTTGCGGACCGTCCCCTCGTAGACCTGGCCCGGCTCGAGCGTGGCCAGCAATTGCTTGCGGGCTTCTTCCCGCTCGCGCTCCAACAGCGCCCGGCGGCTGAGGACGAGGTTCCGCCGGGCGGGATTCGCCTCGGTGACGACGCAGCGCATCTTCTCGCCGACGAACTCTTCGATGTTTTCAACCCGGTAGAGGGCGATCTGGCTGATCGGGATGAACCCGCGGATGTGGTTCACGTCGCACTCCAGCCCGCCGGCGTTATGCCCGGTGACCCGGGCCTCCACGACGATGCCCTCGTCCAGGTCAGACCAGTCCTCGACCGACGTTGCCCCGTGCGGCAGCGAGAGTTCGTAAAGCCCGTCCTCGCGATTGAATCGGGCGACGCGGACTTCGATCTCCGATCCGATCTCCGGGGGCGTCTCGAAATTCTCCAGCGGCAGAATCCCCTGCTCGCGGCCGCCCAGCTCGACGAACACGTCTCGGTGGCGAATCAGCGCAACGCGGCCCCGGCATCGGGTGTCCGGCTCGAGCATCGCCTGCTTCGTCACGGCCTCCGTCTGGTCGATTAGCGACTCCAGCTCGAC
>JAMOAF010000139.1 GCA_023621895.1 Planctomycetota bacterium | reverse complement strand
GTGGACGGCCGTGTCGCCTACACAGGCTCCCACAACATGGTTGACGCTGACTACGGCACCAGGACCCTGCAATGGCACGACCTTTCCGTGAGGCTGACCGGCCCTGTCGTGTCGCAGCTCCAGGCCGTCTTCGTGTCGGATTGGTACTTCGAGACGGACGACCTGGTCGAAAACCCGGATTTCTTCCCGGAGCCCAGGCCGCAGGGCAACATCGCAGCCCAGGTCATCCCCAGCGGACCGAATTTCGCCACCGAAAACTATCAGCGGCTGGTCGTGGCGGCCCTCCACGGTGCTCAGGAACAGGTGACCATTACCACGCCGTACTTCATCCCGGACGATAGCCTTTTGAATGCCTTGGAAAGCGCATCGCTCCGGGGCGTCATGGTCAACCTGATCGTGCCCAGGGAAGCCGATCAGCGCCTCGTGGGCGCGGCCGCGCAGGCGCATTACGAAGAGCTGCTCGACTGGGGCATCAACCTCTATCTCTACGAACCGGCCCTCATCCACGCTAAAACAATGAGCATTGACAACGCTGTCGCTTTCGTGGGGACCAGTAATTTCGATATCCGCTCCTTTTCCCTCAATTTCGAAATCAATATGGCCTTCTATTCGCCCCCATTCGTGGAAGAACTCCGGCAGAGGCAAGAGCGCTATATCGAGGCATCCACGCGCCTCAGCACGGACGGTTGGGAAACCCGCTCGGCCCCACGGCGCATCTATCAGAACCTCGCCAAGCTTTTCAGCCCGCTGCTGTAGCAAGCGCGCCCCCACGCCGCCCGCGGCCCGGTGATTTTCCCCCGGAAACTCAATACCGCACCCAGGCGGGATTCGAAATAACCAGCTCGGCGGACGCGTTGCGCTCCGAGTTGATGCCTACCATGACCGCCGTGATCCGCTCCGGCTCGAGGCGGCCGTCGGGATCGTGCTGCGAATACGCCGCCCATCCCGCATCATCAAACAGCGCGGCCATGCGTTGCGGCCCTTCGGCCCCGGGAAGCGTCTCGAGGATGGCCGTGTAGATCGCGCCCGTATCTTCGATGAACTGCACACGGAGCACGCCTTGCCCTTCCGCAAGATGCACGGTCAGGACAATCCCGTCATCCTCCGCAGCAGGCCGTTCGGCAGCCTCGAGGCGCAGGAGAGGATAAGACCACGGGTCTCCTTCGCCGAATTGCATAGAGAACGCGATTGCGCCGTTTTCCATGGCACGATGAGACATGCTCGCGCCTCCAACAATGTTGTCTTCCCATCGGGCGGGGTCCGCAGCCCCCGCGATGGGCCTCACGCTCTCCGGCGTGACACTGTCCCGCGACGCGACCAGGCGAAGCGCCACAACGGGCCTGCCCGCGGGCCCGAAGTCCCCTTCAACGCGCACCCAGCCGCCCTGCAATACGTCTGAACCGCTCGGCGGCAGCACAACGCGCAGCATGATCTGACTGCGCTCGAAAGGCTCTACTTGAACGGCCCCGCCCGGGACCTCCGCCTGCCACTCGGCGGGCGCATCGCCCGTTGCGAAACGGCCCTCGACCGGCTCGCCGCTGAAGTTGTACACCCACACGGGAATCTCAGCCGGGGCGCCGGCCGTCACTTCATACGCCTGCGGTCCCAGCCGCACCGGCTCAAGGGGAAGCTCGGCCTGCAACACCACCGGAGACGGGTTGCCCTCGCGAAAGCCCGCGACGCCCGGCGGCGATTCCAGAGCCAGGCCCTCGGACCCGCCTTCCGGAACCACCACGAACACCGTCTTGGGACCCAGCTCCAGGGGCGCCTCAAAGGCCCGGGGACGGCCCAGATAGTCGTAGACCGCGATGGGCTCGACTTTGAGACCAGGCTGCCACCGGACCGGCGTGTCCGCCCACGCGGCGAGCACCTCCGCCGGCTGCCCGCCCGGCCGCGCCCGGAAAACATACGCCCAGGCGCCCGCGGCCTCATCGATACGGATGCGTCCCACGGGTTTCGCGCCCGCAAACATCCGCCCCGCCGCCGCCAACGCGACATACCCCGGCCGCGGGGTCAGATCGTGGCGCAGAAGGCCGAATTGAACCCCCCGCTCGATGTAGTTGCCGAGGATAAAGAAGAAATGGCGGTTCACGCCCGCATACATGCTGCTGGCGTAGGAGTGCGCAACAAATTCGGCCTGGCCCAGCTCGTCCTCGCGCGAAAGCTCTCCCCACGGGTGGGCGTCCGTTGTGTGAAGCCTGATCCCGCATTCGGTGAGCCAGATGGGCCGCCCGCAGGCCGCTTCGCGCGGCCCGCCGAACTGCTCGAGGTAGGACCCCGGCTGGTTATAGGTGTGAATGTTGTACGTTTCGAAATAGGGCCACGTCTCGTTCAGCAACAGGCCGTCGGCATGATGCTGCGAACCGCTGCCCGCGTATACATTCCAGCAAACCGTCACATTCGGGTCGCCGGCTTTGAACGCCAGAAAGGCCGCCTTCTGCAACGAACACATCTCGTTGATGAGGTGGCCCCCGAAACCCATGATGTTCGCCTCGTTCCACGGTTCCCACGCCAACACGCGCCCCCGATACCGTTCCGCCATCGTCTTGCAGAAACCGTAGAGGTCGCGCAGGTCCCGCGGAAACCGCTCGCCCGGGTGTTCGCCATCAAGCTCCGCGCTCGCCGCCCACGACGGCGTGCTGTGAAACACCTGCAGGACTTTCAACCCCTGGGCCGCCGCTTCGGACGCCGCGGTGTCATACGATGTGCCCGGTTCGGCGAACGTGCCGGACGCGGTCTCGAGTTCGCCCCACGCCATGCGGTCACGGGCCCAGTTCACGCCCGCCAACGACGCCAGCGACGCAAACGCGCGCTGCTTCTCCGCGTTGTTGCGCGCGAACCACGCCATTGCCGTATCGATGCACACGGGCGAATCCTGCGGCGCCGGCCCGGCCAACGGCGAGAGCACCGCGGCCGTGGTCCACGTCTCGACACCGCCGCCCTCGCCCGCAAACTCGATGCGGTACCATCCAACCGGCAGCTTGCCCAGCGAAACGCTGTTCCCTTCCGCCGGCCGCGCGCCGCCCCCAACCGTCTCCCCGGCATCGTCCAGCACGCGGTAACGGGTCCACGTCCCCTCGGCCGCCACGGGAACAACCACGGATTCCTCCGCCAGAAAGACGTTCCCTGGATGTCCGGGCAACGGCTGCGGCAGGGCGCGTTCAATGTTCTGCAGAGGAGCCCACGGATCGCGTTCGGCGCCCCGGACAGCAAAACCGGGAATCAG
>JAMOAF010000361.1 GCA_023621895.1 Planctomycetota bacterium | reverse complement strand
GGTTACTTCCGCCTCAACGGACGGCGGATCTACTTGCGATGCAGCCATACCTGCAACCACTACCCCGTCGGTATCCAGTTCCCCGAGGATCCCGACTTGCTGCGGCGCGATCTGCTCAACATGAAGGTGATGGGCTTCAATGCGATCCGCTTCATCTGGGGTGGCGCGACGCCCGTGCAACTCGACCTGTGCGACGAGATCGGCCTACTGGTCTACGAAGAATCGTATGCCTCGATGCCGATCGATGCGTCGCCGCGGATGCCCCAGCGCTTCGACGCAGCCGTGGGCGAGTTGATCCGCCGCGACCGCAATCATCCGAGCGTGGTCATCTGGGGGCTGTTGAACGAGGCGCACGACGGCCCCACGTTCCGCCACGCGGCGGGGATGCTCCCGCTCGTCCGCTCGCTCGACCTGGGCCGGATGGTGATGCTCAACAGCGGGCGGTGGGACGAGCGCGCGGATCACGGCATAGGCGAGGTCGCCGGCATCCGCGCCTGGCCCAAGGATCACCCTACCGAGCCCTGGGTCGGCATCAACGTCACGGCCGAGACGGTCCGCGCGCTGGGTATCACCTGGCCGGCCGGGCGTTTGGCGCTGCACCCCGGTCCGGCCCAGGAATCGAGCGTCGTGCGCTGGACGGCTCCGGCGGGCGCACGGGTCCAACTCTTCGCAGCGTTCATCGGGCTGGCACAGCGAGCGACGACCGACGTCCACGTGCGGCACAACGGTCGCTCTGTCTTCGACGGCTTCATCAATCTCAACGGCTCACCCAACGAAGCCCGTTTCAGCGAGGCTTTCGAAGCGGCCAAAGGCGACACGCTCGACTTCGTCGTCGGCACCGGCAACGGCAACTACGGCGCCGATACGACGGGCCTTTTTGCGACCATCAAGAGCCCTGAAAAGACCTACGACGCGACGGCCGACTTTTCTATGGACTCCAACCCCAATGTTCCTTGGAGCTACGGGTTTATCACGCAAGATTCGGCGGCGCTGGTCCTTTACTCGACCGGCGGAGGCGGGCCGCCGCTGGGGAGCCTCGCCAATCCGGGCTCTCTTGCGTGGGAAAACGTGCTCGATGACCTGCACTCTTATCCGCGCGTGCCGCACACCGCGCCGATCCTCGAAACACTGCGGACGATGGAGGGCCACGGCCGGCCCATATTCCTCACGGAATACGGGATCGGCAGCGCCGTGGACCTGTGGCGGGCGGTCAGACAATTTGAGCAGCGCGGCGCCGAGGGCCTGGAAGACGCGGAGTTCTTCCGCGAGAAACTCGGCCAGTTCGAGGCCGACTGGCGGGACTGGCGGATGGGCGAGGCTTTCGCCCGCCCCGAAGACTTCTTTATGGAGAGTCTCAAGAAAATGGCCGGCCAGCGGACGCTGGGGCTCAACGCCATCCGGTCCAACCCCAATATCATCAGCCACAGCCTGACGGGGGCGATCGACCACGTGATGTGCGGCGAAGGGCTGACCACGCTGTTTCGCGAACTCAAGCCGGGCACGATCGACGCGATGTTCGACGCCTGGGCCCCCTTGCGGTGGTGCCTGTTCGCCGAGCCCGTCCATGTCGCCCGAGGTGATAAGGTCCATCTGGAGGCTGTGCTGGCCGACGACGACGTGTTGAAACCCGGCGAGTACCCAGCCCGTCTTCAAGTCGTCGGCCCGAACCTTGCGCTCGTGCTTGACCGCACCGTAACCGTCACGGTCCCCGAGCGGGACGGCAAAACGGAACCACCGCTGGCAAGGCTTTGCTTTGCGGAGGATGTGGCAATTGACGGACCGTCGGGCGCGTACCGTTTCCTGGCCACATTCGAGCGCGGGGCGGCTGCCGCCGGCGGCACGACCGAGTTCTACGTGACCGACAGGGCAGAAATGCCGGCGGTCGAGGCGGAAGTGGTCCTCTGGGGCGACGATCCAAAATTGGCCCAATGGCTTGTTAAACGCGGCATCCGCACTCGGCCCTTCGCTTCCGGCGCGTCCGGCGGACGCGAGTTGATTCTGGCTTCACGGAAACCGCCCGCACCCGGCGGCGCCCCCGTGTTTGCCGACTTGGCCCGGCGGATCGCCCGCGGGTCGAGTGCGGTCTTCCTTTCACCCGAGGTGTTCGCAGGGGGCGATCAACCCACAGCCTGGCTGCCGTTGGCCCACAAGGGCGAACTCGTTCCGATTCGCGGCTGGCTGTACCTGAAGGACGAATGGGCGAAGCGCCATGCGATCTTCGAGGGGCTGCCCTCGGGTGGTCTGATGGATTACGCCTACTACCGCGAGGTCATTCCGGATCTTGTGTGGAGTGGGCAAGACCCGCCGGCCGCAGCAGTGGCCGGGGCGACCAAGGCGTCGCAGGACTACACCTCCGGCCTGATGGTGGCGGTTTACACACTGGGTGACGGGCGCTTTGTGCTCAATACACTGCAAATCCGCGAGAATCTGGAGACCCATCCCGCCGCGGAACGGCTCCTGCGCAACATGCTCCGCTATGCCTCGCAAGACACGGCACAGCCGGCGGCTGCGCTGCCGGCCGATTTTGACAAGCAACTCGAAGCAATGGGGTTTGAATAGGGCGGCGCGAGGGGGGCAGTCGCCGTGAACGATTATCCCGCCCGCTCCGGCCCGAATGCGAAGGCATAGACCGTTGCCTTCTCGAGGTCGAACCGCACTTCCCAGGGCTTGTCTTCCCGGAACAACGGGTTGGCCGGGTGCTTCTTCACCGTGCCGACGGCCAGGCGGGCGTTGTCTGTCTGCTCGATGATGCGAGAGTCGAGCAAAAGGTACTTCTCCTGGCGCGATTTTTTAGTGCTTCGCCTTGCCTCTCGCTCCACGGCCTGGTGAGCGGTCTCCTGGAGAAACCTCGCGTACGCAGCGTCAACGCCCGGCGGCACGAAGGAATTGCCCACCACGCTCTCGCCGAACAGCACTTCGTAGAAGACGCAGGCCCCAAGGTACTCGCCCGCCGCGTTGGCGTGGTGGCCGTCCATGCCGAGCGCGATTTTGCCGTCCTTCTGCTTCGCCCAACGCCAGCCGGTGTGCAGCGAATGGGTCTGGTCGGGCAGGGCCGGGGGCTGGGCGTTCCGAAAGTCGAACTCCGTGTCCGGCCGGTAACCCCACTCTGGATCCGTGTCCGCTTGATGGAAGGCGTCGCCCACCGGAATCAGCCGCGCGCCGAGCTCCGCGGCGATCGTGCGGTACGCGCCGGCGAGGTCTTGATACATCGCCTCCTGCGTGGCCG
>JAMOAF010000665.1 GCA_023621895.1 Planctomycetota bacterium | reverse complement strand
GCGTTGTGCGTGTCTCCGTTCCCACCACGGAACACCGGCTGAACCCGCCGGGATGTGTAGATTCTATGGCAAGCGAAGCCCCGTCCGCAACACGCATCGGCGGGGCGGACCGGACACGGCTCCGTCAGAAAAACGTTGCGCGGCCCCCGAAGCCGGGAACCGCGCAACGTGCAAGTCTTCGCGCCGAGGGCGGCGTTCGCGCCGAGGGCGGCGTTCGCGCCGAGGACGGCGTTCGCGCCGAGGGCGAAACCTACATCTTCTGCATCATCGCCAGGAATTCCTGGTTGGTCTTGGTTTTCCGGAGCTTGTTGACGAGGAGTTCCGTGGCCTCGGCGACTTCCAGCGGGCTCAACACGCGCAGGAGCAGCCAGATGCGCTGGAGCTCCTCCGCACCCACCAGCAACTCTTCCTTGCGGGTGCGCGATTTCTGCACGTCGATGGCCGGGAAGATGCGCTTTTCCATGAGGCGCCGGTCCAGGTGGATCTCCATGTTGCCGGTGCCCTTGAACTCCTCGAAGATGACGTCATCCATGCGGCTGCCGGTCTCGATGAGGGCCGTGGCCAGAATCGTGAGGCTGCCCCCTTCCTCGATGTTGCGCGCCGCGCCGAAGAAGCGCTTCGGCCGCTGCAGCGCGTTCGCGTCGACGCCGCCCGAAAGCACCTTGCCGCTCGGGGGCACGATGACGTTGTAGGCGCGGGCCAGGCGCGTGATCGAGTCGAGCAGGATAACCACGTCGCGCTTGTGTTCCACCAGCCGCTTGGCTTTTTCGAGCACCATCTCGGCGACCTGCACGTGCCGTTCCGGCGGCTCGTCGAACGTCGAGGCGATGACCTCGCCCTTGACGGACCGCGACATGTCGGTCACTTCCTCGGGCCGCTCGTCGATGAGGAGCACGATCACCGTGACCTCGGGATGGTTGATGGCGATGCTGTTGGCGAGTTTCTGCAGCAACACCGTCTTCCCGGTGAAGGGCGCCGCGACGATCAGGCCGCGCTGGCCCTTGCCGATGGGCGAGATCAGGTCCATGATCCGCATGGCCACCTCGTCCTGCGTCGTCTCGAGCCGGAACCGCTCGTTCGGGTGCAGCGGCGTGAGGCTGTCGAACAGAATCCGTTCCCGCGCGATCTCGGGCAGCTCCTGGTTTACGGCCTCCACCTTCAGCAGCGCAAAATAGCGTTCGCCTTCCTTCGGTGGCCGGACGTGGCCCTGGATTGTGTCGCCGGTGCGCAGCGAGAACTTTCGAATCTGCGACGGCGACACGTAGATGTCGTCCGGACCCGGCAGATACGAGTAGTCGCCCGACCGCAGGAACCCGAACCCGTCCGGCAGGATCTCCAGCGTGCCTTCGCCGTAGATGGAACCGGCCCGCTCGATGCTGGCTTGCAGCACCTTGAAGATCAGGTCCTGCTTCTTCAGGCCCGTGTACCCCTCCACGCCCAGTTGCTTGGCCAGCTCCAGCAACTCGGTCATGGTCATCGCTTTCAGGTCGCCGATGGCCAGTTCCGGCCCGCTGGGCTGCGCCGCGGCTTCCTCGGTCTCCGTCTCCGGCACGTCGACGACGGGCTTGTTCTGGGGAGGGCGATTGTTCCGGACATTGCGCCCCTGGTTCCGGTTCTGATTGTTCGGGCCATTGCGCCGCGGGCTGCGGCCCCGGCTCTTGACCTGAGGCTTTTCGGCATTCATGCGTTCAGCCATTACGTCCCCTTCTTGCTGCTTTTCCTGCGGTTCGGTTGTTGAAGTTGTGGTGTCTTCGGGTTTCATCGTGATGCCAAGTCCGTTTCCTGTCCGGTTGCGATGCGCCTGCCCGTGTGGCGGGCGCCCCGCCCGGTGTGTCTGTTCAGTGAATCTCCGCCCAGTTCCGGCCGGTGGCCACATCGGCCTTCACCGGCACGTCCAGCGTGACGGCCCGTTCCATGGTCTCCTTGACCAGCCGCGCCACGGCGTCCGTCTCGGCGGCCAGGCACTCGACAAGTAACTCGTCGTGCACCTGGAGCAACAGCCGCGCGCCCGTCGCCTCCAAGGCCCCATCCAGCCGGACCATGGCCAGCTTGATGATGTCCGCCGCGCTCCCCTGGACCGGCGTGTTGATGGCGATCCGCTCAGCCGCCTTGCGGGCGGCCGTGCGGGAGCTCTTCAGGTCCGGCACGTACCGGCGCCGGTTCAACAGCGTGGTCACGTACCCGTCGGCCCGGGCCTGTTCGAGCGTCGCTTCGATCCACCGCGAGACACCCGGGTACTGCGCGAAATAGCTGTCGATGAAGCGGGCCGCTTCGCCCGTGGTGATCCCGAGGTTCCGGGCCAGCCCGTATGCGCTGATCCCGTAGATGATCCCGAAGTTCACCGCCTTGACTTGCCGGCGCATATCCGCCGTCACCGCGTCCGGAGAGACGCCGAATACGCGCGCGGCGGTTTCCCGGTGGATGTCGGCGTCGTGGTGGAAGGCCGCCCGCAGCCCGCCGTCGCCCGACAGGTGCGCCAAGACCCGTAATTCAATTTGCGAGTAATCGGCCGATATCAGCCGATAGTCCGGTGCGCGGGCAATGAATCCTTCGCGTATCCGCCGCCCGATCTCCGTCCGCACCGGGATGTTTTGCAGGTTCGGATTGCTGCTCGACAGCCGTCCCGTCGCCGTCACCGCCTGGTTGAACGAGGTGTGAATCCGTCCCGTCTCCGGGTGGACCAGCTTCGGCAGCGCTTCGATATACGTGCCCCGCAGCTTCTCCAGCATCCGGTATTCCAGGACCTTCGCCGGCAGCGGGTGCTCCCGCGCCAGCTCCTCCAGCACCTCCATATCCGTGGAATACCCTGTCTTGGTCTTCCGCCCGGGCGCCAAGCCCAGCCGGTCGAACAAGACGGCCTGCAATTGCTTAGGCGAGTTGATCTGGAAGGGCTGCCCCGCCGACTCGTAGATCTCCGCTTCCAGGGCCTCCAGCCGAGTGGTGACTTCGCGATTCAGCGCTACGAACAGGGCAGGGTCAATCGCGACGCCTGCCATCTCCATCCGCGCGAGGACCTCAATCAGAGGCCGCTCCATTTCCGCGAACAGTGTTTCCACCCCGCGCTCGCGGAGTAGAGGCTGGAATGTCTCCGCCAGCCGCCACACCCCGTCGGCCGCTTCGCAGGCGTACACGCATGCGCGGTCCAAGGGAACTTGAGCGAATGTGACAGCTTTCGACCCCTTGCCCACCGGCTCCGTAACAGGGGTCATTTTTCGCTTGAGGTACTG
>JAMOAF010000582.1 GCA_023621895.1 Planctomycetota bacterium | reverse complement strand
CAAGGGCAGTCCGCCGGGGCCGAGCCGGATAGGCGGCCGAACATCCTCTTCGCCTTCGCCGACGATTGGGGGCGCTACGCCAGCGCGTACGCCAGGCTCGAGCCGGGCGGGCCGAGCGACGTGATCAGCACGCCCCATTTCGACCGTGTCGCCCGCGAAGGCGCGCTGCTTACCAACGCCTTCGTCAACGCTCCTTCCTGCACGCCGTGCCGCAGTTCGATCCTCTCGGGGCAGTACTTCTGGCGGACCGGCTTGGGGGCGATCCTCCAGGGCGCGATCTGGGACGACTCGATCCCCTCCTACCCCTTGCTGCTTCGCGACGCCGGATACCACATCGGCCACACCTACAAGGTCTGGTCGCCCGGCACGCCTGTAAACGCCCCTTATGGCGGCAATGCCTGCGCCTACGTCCGCAGGGGCCGCCACATGAACACGTTTTCGCAATTCGTCAGCGCCGCCAAGGACCACGAGGCGGCGAAGCAGCAGATTCTGGAGGAGGTTCGCGGCAATTTTCAGGATTTCCTGGCCGACCGCCAGGGGCGGCCGTTCTGCTATTGGTTCGGCCCGACGAACACCCATCGCAAATGGGTCCAAGGCTCCGGCAAGCAGCTCTGGGGCCTGGATCCCGAGCGCCTCAAGGGCAAGATGCCCGCCTACCTGCCGGACGTTCCGGTGATCCGCGAGGACTTCTGCGACTACCTGGGCGAGGCGCAGGGGGTCGATGCCGCGCTCGGCGTTCTGCTCGAGGAGCTCGAGCGGATCGGCGAGCTGGACAACACGCTGGTCGTCGTCAGCGGCGACCACGGGATTCCTGGCTTTCCGCGCGGCAAATGCAACCTCTACGACCTCGGCGTCCGTGTGGCCCTGGCCGTCCGCTGGGGCAAGAGCATCCCCGCCGGCCGCGTGATCGACGACTTTGTCACGCTGCCCGACCTGGCGCCCACGTTCCTCGAAGCGGCCGGGCTCGCGCCGCCCGACGTAATGACCGGCCGCAGCCTGCTGGGCGTTCTGACATCGGAAAAGTCGGGGCAGGTCGATCCTTCGCGGACCTTTGCCATCGTCGGCCGCGAGCGGCACGTGGCCGCCGCCCGGGAAGGTTTTCTGCCCTATCCGCAGCGCGCCATCCACACCAGCGCGTTCGTCTATATCCGCAACTTCCGGCCGGAGCGAACGCCGATGGGCGACGGGCCGGGGTTCGGGCTGCCCGACGGCCCGATGCCTGGATACGTGCCGCTCCGCGAAGACACGTTCGCCGCCTTTGCCGACATGGACGCCAGCCCGACCAAGGCCTGGATCGCCACCCACCGCGACGCGCCCGGCATGGCCAGGTTCCTGCTGTTCGCCTTCGGCCCGCGCCCGGCCGAAGAGCTTTACGACCTTCGCAACGACCCGCACCAGGTGGAGAACCTGGCCGGCGATCCGGCTTTCGCGGCGGTCAAGACGGAACTCTCCGAGAAGCTGATGGGCGTGCTCGAATCGACGGGCGATCCCCGCGTCAGCGGCGATGGCATGACCTTCGAGAAGCCCCCCTTCGCCGGGGAGCTCAAAAAAACGGTAGGCCGCCTGGGATTCGATGCACAAGAGAAGTTCTTCTAGTCGGTTCCCGCCAGGTCGCGAATTCGAGCCACCGCTTCACGCACCATCTTCTCGCCAGCATCGGCGGCCAGGAAACTGCACTCGGTGGCGCCGTAGCCGCCTTCCTTCACGGCTTGCGCGGTCGGGATGTAGACGACGAACGGCGCCCCTTGCCCAGAGTACGCCAGGCCCAGCAGGAACGTCTTGGCGATCGGCGATTGCGCCCGCAGATCGAGTTGATGCTGGATGAACGGCTCGCCCGGGATCGCGACGAAGGCGAAGCCGCGCTGGATGACGACCGTCAGCAATCCGACGCGGGTCGTCTTGCCGCCGTGGCGATTCGGGATTGCCAGGACACTCTCCTTCACCTGGAGCGCCGGATGATCGGCGCCTGGCGGGGTTTTCAGGTCGGCCGCAATTCGCAACGCCCCCTTGGCCAGCGAGATGCCGGATTGCCGCGAGATGTTGAACCTGTTTTCACCTCGCAGGTTGTGGAGATCGTAGGGATCGATGTCGCCTTCCGCCCCTTGCAGGAACATGGCCAGGCAGTCCGGGCCGAGCTGCTGTTCGACGTGGTCGACCATTGCGCCTGGAAAGTCCCGCGAGAGCGCGCCGGCGCCCATCAGGGCCACGGCGTGACAGGCGTAGTGCACCGCCAGCGCGCGGGGCTTGCCGGTGGCGTCATCGACCCGAATCACGCCCACGGTCGGGTCGATCGGCTGAGTCGGTCGGCGGTCGGGATTTTCCCACATGGCGATCACTTGACCGTCGCGCACGAGCCGCCGGTTGTGCGCCATGTAGGCGCTTTCGAAGGGCCCCTGGCCCGCGACGATGCGCGCGGCGAACAGGTTCCGCATCGCCTGGCCGATGGCCGCGACGATCTTTGCCTCCGTTTCGGCGTACCAGGGATCGGCCGAGAGTCCCGGCCAGTCGACCGTCTCGTCGGGCGATTTGCCAGTCCGCGTCCAATCGGGTGAGCGGGGCGGCTTGATCACCAGGCCGCGGGGCACCGTGCTCGCATGCGTATGGGTCGCGCTGAGGATCACGTGCTCGACGCCGTGCTTCGCCTTGGCCTCGGCGACGACCTTCGGCGACGCAAACACGATCGCGTCCACCGCCACGATCGCCAACGAAGTCGACCGATCCTTGAGCACGAGCACCCGCGCCTGGAGCCGGTCGCGCAGGCGCAGGCTCTGGCCGAGGATGTCGACCGCGACGTCCTCCGGGGGCGTGATGTCGACCTTCGCCGTGCCGGCCCAGAGTCCGGGCGCCTCCCGATCGGCTTCCGCCCGGCACACCGACCCCGCGCCGATCATCGCCAGCGCGAGGCACGCAGTCAGCAGATGGCGTTTCATGGCGCCCTCGTTTCTTGCACGGAATGCGTCGCGAGTCATGGTTGCGACTCCAGTTGCAGTGCTTCGCGGAACTTGGTGAGCGACTCCTGCTCCTTTCCCTGGGCGGCGTAAACGTGGCCGTAAGCCCGCAGCAGGCGGATGCGCCAGCCGGGCGCAACGGATTGGAGATCATCGTAAGGCCGGAGCGCGGCCAGCGCGGCGCCGGTCTCCACTTGATCGGTCAGGATGCGCACGATCGACAACGCCGTGCTCAGCGACTGCCATCCGTTGGTCGTGCCGGTGATGGCGAGCGATTGGCG
>JAMOAF010001026.1 GCA_023621895.1 Planctomycetota bacterium | reverse complement strand
CCGGATTTCGTCACGATCTCCGGCGACCTCGCGGAAACCGGCGGCGAGCAGCGCGATTGGGACGAATTCTGGCGGCACGTCGCGGGGGACTACGGCACGCTGGCCGGCAGCGTGCCGATCTTTCCCGCGCTCGGAAATCATGAGAACTTCGCCGGTCCTGGCGGCGGCTATTCGGCGGAAGGAGCGAACTTCGCCACGGACAAGTTCCTCGCGTACTTCGAAGCGCCCTCCAATGGCGCCACTGACCCGAAGCATCGCGGGCGGTACTACCGGATCGACTACGGCCCGGTCTCCCTGATCACGCTCGACTCCAGCGACGGCCTGCCCCACCAGACGGCGTCCGATACGAATCACTACCTGGAGGGGAGCAATGCCCCCGATTTCAATCCCGGTTCCGAGCAGTACCGCTGGCTCGAAGCGCAATTGGCCGACGCGCAGCGGAAGAGCCGCTTCACCTTCGTTCAATTCCACCACACGATGTACGGCTCCGGTCCGCACAGCGTCCCCTTCGGCAAGCCGAATTTCTCCGGGCAGTCGGGCATCGCCATGCGGATTATTCAGCCCTTGCTGTTTCGCTACGGCGTGGCGGCCGTGATCGCCGGGCATGATGAGGTAACCGAGCGGGCGATGGTCACGGGGACCGAGACCTTGCCGGACGGTTCCAACCGCCCCCACAGCATCCATTTCTTTGTCGTGGGGAGTGCCGGGGACGGGCTCCGCGGCCCCTCCGAGGGCTGCGAGAATCCCTACCGCAAGTTCATTGTCCACGAAGATGCCCCGGAAGTCTGGAACGGAAAGCAACTCGTCTCCGGCGGGAAGCATTACGGGCACCTCGAAGTCAACGTCACGCGCAACGACCAGGGCCAGTGGCAGGCCGAGTTGGTCCCGGCCTACACATTTCCGCTGATGGATCCGGACGGCAACGTCGCCGGCTGGGAACGCCGCATCTACGATGACGTTGTGACGATTACGGCCCATCGCGAAAGAGCCAGCGCGAAGGCCGGCCAGGGAGAGCGGCGCAAGGCGGCGCTCGTGCATTGAAGACTAAGGAATGGGAATCGTTCTTCCGCGCCAGCGCCACGCCGGCCGGAGAGGCGGCAAACCGGCAGATTGCCCCGACACGAAGACGGCGCCCGTCCTTCTTCTCTTACGCGCCAGCCCGATCACCGCTCCAAACCCTCCTCGACGATCTTCCGCAGCGCTTTGTAGTCGGTCTTGCCGGTCCCTAGAACCGGAATTGCCTCGACTTTGCGGACTTCATCCAGCCGCATGACGCCGCGGAAGCCGGCGGCGGCGAGGACCGCGTTGGCTTCCCGGAGCGAGATTGCCTGGGTCGTAAAAAGAACGATCTGTCGCCCGGCGGGCGTCTCCACGCCTTCGACCGCCACCTGCGGCCCGTCTTCGGTCGCCGGAAATCGCTGGGTCAGCGGCTCCTCCAGGGCCGGCAGCGAGATCATCTCGCCGCCGGCCTTGAGAAATCGCTTCAAGCGGCCGCGGAAATGGATGAACCGGTCTTCGTCGAGCGTCACCAGGTCGCCGGTCTTGTACCAGCGCTCTCCGTTGAGCGTCTGGAACGGATCGGGGCCGTCGTAGTTCAGGTATCCGCCAAAAACCGAGGGGCCGCGGACGAGCAACATGCCGGTTTCGCCGCCGGCGAGCGGCTCGCCCGTCTCGGGATGGACGACGCAGACTTCCACGCCTTCGACCGGCGGGCCGACGGTGCCCGGCTTACTTTTTTCCCTGCGGTTGGCCGCCACGATCGGCGAGCATTCGGTGATTCCATAGCCCTCCAGGAGCACCGCGGCGGGGATCATCTCGGCCGCCCGGGCAAACAGCGCCTCGGGGCATTTCTCCGCGCCGGTCGCCACCAGCCGCAGCGAGCCGAGCTCCTCCGGATCGGCCGTGGCGAAGATGTAGCCGAGGAAGGTCGGCGTGGTGGCCGTCAAGCCCGGGCGATAGGCGGCCGCCAGGCGGACCAGGCCCGCCGCGTCGGTCGGGTCCGGGTGATGGATCACGCGGAATCCCGACAGGATCGGCGCCAGCATGTTGGCCATCAGGCCGAAGCTGTGGAACGGCGGCAAGGCGCCCAGCATCGCGTCCTCGCGGCGCAGGCGGATGCTCGCAATCGTCGACCGCACGTTGGAAATCAGGTTGCGGTGCGTGAGCGGCACGGCCTTCGGCGCGCTCTCCGAGCCGGAGGTGAAAAGCACCACGGCGGGATCGTCGGGATTCTGTCTGGGCAGCTCGCCCAGGATCCGCCGGGGCGATGCATAGGTGGCGGCCAGCGCCCCGATCTGCTCCCATTTGCCGATCCCCGCGCGAAGGTCTTCGAGGAAAACCAGGTCGGCCCCGGCAACGTCGATCCGCAGGCGGTCGATGAATTTCCGCGAGGTGACGACCCGTTGGACCTGGAGCGTTTGCAGCGCGTGGGCGAGGTTTGCCGGCCCGGTTGTCCAATTGAGCATCACCGGGAGCTTGCCGGCCAGGTGCAGGCCGAAGAACACCAGGTCGGCGGCGACCGAGGCGGGCAGGAGCACGCCGATTGCCCCGCCGGGGAGCTCCTCGAGCCGCCGGCTCATCAGCCGGCAGCCGACCAGCGCGCGGCGATAGGTGAGCACGCCGCTCAGGGCGTCGGCGACGGCCACGTCGTCTGGGCTGGCCAGCGCACGGAGTACGAAGGCCTCGGCGATCGAGTCGCCGAGAACCTCGGCCGGGCCGGCCGGCTGCCGCCTTTTCGTCCAGAGCGGCGGCGCGGCGAGCTTCACGCCCGTGCTCCCGGTCATCTGGCCTTGGGCCAGGGCCCACAACTGCCCCACGGTTCCGGCGACGCGGTCCGAACGGAAGCCGAAGCGTTCCTCGATCTTCAGGGCGAGTTCCATCCGCTCGAGGCTGTCGAAGCCGAGCATGTCGAGCGCCGTCTCCGGCGAAAGCTCTTCCTTGCCGAGCGTGCGGCCGAGGTGCTCCTCGATCATCTGGTTGACGGCCAGCCGCGTCTTCTGGGGAATCCGGTCCAGGTCGATTTCGACGGCCTGCTCGATGGCGGGGAATTGCCAGTCGCGCGGCCCAAGCAGCGGGTGATAAGGCACGAACGTCGGCGGTTCGGGGCCCTCCTGGTTGTACCATTGTTCCAGGTACCGGTTGAGGCTGTCGCGATCCTGGCTGGGCAGCTTGTCGCGCGGGACCGCCTCGAGGGTGATGCGGACTTTGCGGCGCGGCGCGAAGAAGATCAGATTGGCGGCC
>JAMOAF010000325.1 GCA_023621895.1 Planctomycetota bacterium | reverse complement strand
GACCTGCCCAGGTTCCAGTGCTAAGATGGGCGGATTCCGCCCTCGACAATGCCCTCCAAGAGCTCCCTGCTGGCAAAAGCTCAGCCAGCTCACGGCCAAATCTCAGTGTATGGGTTCGTTCATGAGAATTGCCTACTTTGACTGCCTTTCCGGGATTAGCGGCGACATGACGCTCGGCGCCTTGATCGACTCTGGAGCCGATCTGGAGGCGATCAACGCGGCCATCGGTTCGCTCGGACTGCCCGACTGCCGCCTTGTCACCCGCGAGGTGAAAAAACACGGGTTTCGAGCGACCCAGGTGACGGTCGAATACAAGCCGGAGCACACCCACCGGCACCTCTCGCACATTCTGCGGATGATCGAGGGGAGCAGTCTCGGCGACCGCCAGAAGGACCTTGCGGGCCGAGTCTTCCGCCGGCTCGCCGAGGCGGAAGCGCACGTTCACGGCACGACCATCGAGAAAGTCCACTTTCACGAGGTTGGGGCGGCCGATTCGATTGCCGACATCGTCGGCTGTGCCGTCGCGCTGGACCTGCTCGGCGTGGAACGAGTTGCGGCCTCCGCCGTGCCGACCGGTTGCGGGCAGATCAAGATCGCCCACGGCGTGTGCAGCGTGCCCGCCCCGGCCACCGCGGAGTTGCTCAAGGGCATTCCCCTGGCCGAGTCCACGATTGCCAAGGAGTTGACAACGCCCACCGGCGCGGCGATCCTCGCCGCCCTGGCCGACTCGTTCGGCCCCGCGCCGGCGATGACCATCCAGCGGATCGGTTACGGCGCCGGACAGCGCGACCTGGACGAGCAGCCCAACATTTTGCGGATTCTTGTCGGCCAGGCCGAAGCAGCGCAAACCGAGTCAAGCGTCTGGGTCCT
This sequence comes from Planctomycetota bacterium, assembly GCA_023621895.1. Classification (GTDB taxonomy): domain Bacteria; phylum Planctomycetota; class Planctomycetia; order Pirellulales; family Thermoguttaceae; genus JAAYCB01. The sequence continues at coordinate 2,378 of JAMOAF010000325.1, read as the reverse complement.
GGAGACGAACCTGGACGATTTGCCGGGCGAGCAGATCGGCTACTGCACCGAACGGCTCTGGGAGGCGGGCGTGCTCGATGTCTACACCACGGCGATTCAGATGAAAAAGAGCCGGCCGGCCGTCAAGCTCACCGTGCTCTGCCAGGCCGGCCAGATCGCCGCGGCCGAGGCCATTCTATTCCGGGAAACGACCACCTTGGGCATCCGCCGCTGGCCGGTCGAACGCCACGTGCTTCGCCGCGCGGCGCACCGGGTCGAAACCCCGCTGGGCGCAATCGACGGCAAGATCGGCTGGCTCGACGACGGCACGGTTCGATTCTCCCCCGAGTTCGAGTCGTGCCGGCAGGTCGCCGAGCGGCAAGGAATCCCGTTGGGGGACGTCTTCGAAGCCGCGCGGCGAGCCTTTCAACCGGAGCGAATCGCCCCGTCCGCATGATAGCCGCCCTCGCTTACGATTCGGGTTAACGATTGGCCATGTATCAGCCGGGCGAGTCCTGCCTTGATTGGCCCGGCCCGTGCGATTAAATTCAAAAGGCGCGGATGGCCTGATCGCGAAACCCTGCATTTCTCAGGTCATCCGCGGCGAGCATGGAGTCCGGACAATGATCAAACACGATCGGCTGCTGTCGCTGCCGCTTCGACTGGTCGCCGCGGCGTGCCTGGCGGTCGTCTGCGGCAGCCTGGTTGCTTCCTCCCGCGGTTCCAGTAGCGTGGATTTCCACCCCGCCTGCTCATCGCCGGTGATCGTGGCCCCCCCCGACCGGGCCGTGTTGATGTCGGGGAATCTCGATGTGATCTATCGCGGCGAGGACGCGCCGCTGAAAGTCGATTCCCAAGTGACAAGTTGGGACAGTGCCTACACCTCGCCGGTTCGCGTCGGGCATCTGCACCTGAGCCCGGGCGTGCACCGCCTGGAAATCGGCGATCGCCGCATCCAGTTGTGCGTGGCCCTGAATGAAATGGAGCACGACGGCCCGGCCGACTGGCAAATCCACAAGAGCCATACGATGGGCTCCGACGTGAAACGCTGCGCCGAGTGCCACGAGACCCGGTCGAACGAAGCAGGGCTCTCGGTCGGCCAGCCGCGGGCGCCGCAGGCGTGCATGGATTGCCACCGCACCGAAGAAGTCAAGAGAACGCACCAGGCGTTTACCGACCCGCCGGCGGACTGCCGCCAGTGCCACGTCCTGCACGGTTCGCCGTTTCCATCGCTGCTGAAGGCGCCGAAGCAGAAGATTCTCGACCAGTTCGCGCAAAGCGCGTCGCGATCCTGATCGTTCACGCGAAACCGCGCCTCCCGGTTCGCCCGCCTCTCCAGCCCGGTTTACCCGGCCCCATCCACCAGGCCGCGAAAGACGCCGGGGCCGAGTTCGTCGAGCGAATCGACCACCAGGTCGGCCGCCGAGAGCTCTTCCCTTGTCCGCCCCGTGCTGGCCATCCCCACGCAGTGCATTCCGGCGGCCTTGGCGGCTTGCACCCCAGGCGGCGCGTCTTCGACCACGACGCACCGCGCCGGCGGCACCCCGAGTCGCTCGGCGGCAAGCAGAAACACCTCGGGGTCCGGCTTGCCGCGAGCGACGTCGTCGGCCGTGACGACGGCGCCGAATGGATGCTTCGCGCCGAGCCTCTCGACCACGAGGGCCACGTTCGCCGGCGGACCCGAAGAGCCGATCGCCGTTGGAATGCCGGCAGAGGCGAGCCCTGCGAGGAGCCGCTCGACGCCGGGCATCGCCGGGAAGTCCTTGGCGATGATTCGGCGAAAGGCCTCCTCCTTTCGGTCGTCGAATCGCTGGATCGCCGCGGCGTCGTCGCCGAGTTCGGGCCAGAGAATCGCGATGATTTCACGGCTCGTCCGCCCGAACGTCGCGGCGAACTGCTCCTCGAACATCTCCGTGCCTTCCTCGCCGGCCACCACGTTCCAGCTCTGGAAGTGCGCACGGTAGGTGTCCACGAGCACCCCGTCCATGTCGAAAATCACGGCCATCCGGCGGAGAGTCATTCCTGGATCGTTCCCTGCAAGAATCAGCGGGGCGGCAAGCGCCTCGTTCCCGCGCCCTTGCCGCCCCGCGGAGCGTACTTAAGTCATGGCTGATTGCAGAGTATCTTAACGGCTCGTCCCAAAATAGTCATGCTCGAAATCGTGCACCAGTTGCTTCAGCTTATCCGTGTTCGCCGTATCGGTCGTCTGTTTCGCCTTCATGGCGTAGACGAGCATCTCGTGGAGCAAGGTGAGTTGCGTCACGTATTTCGTCTTTGTCGCCTGATCGGCCTGGGGCGTGAGCGGCTTGACGCGCTGGGTCATGAAATACTGCGTGACGATGTGCTGGAACTCGTCGCAGTGGGCCTCCTTGTTCATCACCCATCGCGTGATCTGGTTG
>JAMOAF010000689.1 GCA_023621895.1 Planctomycetota bacterium | reverse complement strand
GCTGAACCCTCGCGACGTGACCGTCATGTCGCAGAATCTCTACATCGGGGCCGACCTGACCCCGGCCCTGGAAGCTCTTCAGCAAGGCGACCAGATGGGCGCCGCGATAGCGCTGGGCGGAATCTGGGACAGTGTCCACAAGCGCGATTTCGAAACACGGGCCGAGACGTTCGCCGCCGAAATCGCCGCTGAACAGCCGGCCCTGATCGGCCTTCAGGAGGTCTCGCAGTTCATCGCAGGAGACATCTTTCGGACCGATGGGACCGATGGAACCGTCGTGCCCGGTACTGCCGAGACGATCGACTACCTCGATCAGCTCCTCAGCGCCTTGGAGAGTTGCGGGTTGAACTATGCTCCGGTCGCCACGACCGACGAGATGAGCGGCCCGTTCAGGGCGCTTTTGGATGTCGACGCTTCCGGCGGCGAGCCGGTCTACACGTTCCAGGACATCCAGTTCACCGATCGCGACGTGATCCTTGCCCGCACCGATCTCCCGTCTTGGCAGTTCAGCGTCACCAACGTCCAGGAGCAGCATTTCCCCCTCGAGCATTGCCTCAGCTTTCTCGTTGCAGAGAACCCGGACCAGTACCTGACGATCTGGAGGGGTTGGAACTCGGTCGACGTGCAGGTCTGCGGCCAGGATTTCCGGTTCATCAATGCGCATCTGGAAGACTACGATCCGGCGATACCGGAAACCGGCCTGGTCCAGATGGCTCAGGCTGGCGACCTGCTCGCAGGCCCTGCCGCCACCCCGATGTCGGTGATCATGGTCGGAGACTTCAACTCGCGGGCCGATGGCCTGGGGACTCCCACCTACCAACAGATTCTCATCGGGATGGGCGGCTTTACCGACGCCTGGACCCGCGCCGAGGGGACCGATCCGGGCTACACCTGGAGCGACAATCCCGATCTGCGAGGCGCCTCGCCGCTCGATCCCGCCGCGGTCGACCCGCAGCGAATCGACCTCGTTCTCTACCGCGGCGATCTCCAAGCGGTCGACATGGAAAGGGTCATCCAGCCCATTTCCAACGACGATCCCGAGGGGCCGCTCTGGCCCTCGGACCACGCCGGCGTGGCCGCGACGCTCGCCCTGCACGTCGCCCCCAACGGCAAGGAGCTGCCCTGGGCGGTCGTCAACGACGACCCCGAGAGTCCGGGGGAAACGGCAGCCTTCATAATGGGCACAGCGACTGCCGATCGAGTCTACGTCAACCAGCGCGGCAATGGCGATCTGGCGGTAACCATGGCTCCCTCGCCGAAGACCACGATTCTCCATCCAAGCGCCGCCGGCCACGTGTACGTCCTCACCGGCGGCGGCAATGACACGATCACAATCGACGCGCGCGTTGTCCGCGACGCGGTGATCGATGCCGGCAACGGCAACGATGCCGTCTTCGGCGGAGCGGGCAACGACCTGATCTACGGCGGAGCGGGCAATGACGTTCTCTTCGGCGAGGCCGGAAACGACATTCTCGTCGGCGCCGCCGGAAACGACACGCTCTTCGGCGGCAAGGGAAACGATCTGCTGATCGGAGGATACGGCAAGGATTCACTCGCCGGGCAGGCCGGCGAGGATATCCTCATCGGTGGAAGCACCACGCTCGACTCCAATGCCGAGGCCCTCTGGGCGGTCATGGCCGAATGGACCACGCGGCGGCCGATCGGCGCGAGAATCGCGAACCTCGAAAACGGCGGCGGCCTGAACGGGTCCTGGCGACTCGGGAAGGCCACCTCGGTCCGCGACGACGCGGTTCGCGACCGGCTGTCCGGCGGCGCCGGAGACGACTGGCTCCTGGCCTTCGCGAACGACATTCTCCTCGACCGAACCAGACGCGACCGGGTGTCGTAAACCCGAGCATCCTGCCAATTCGTGCCGCGGCGCTTGGCGAAGAAGAGCGTCGCGATGATCGCCTCGCAGGTGGCTGCGGACGGTGGCGCGCGCGGCGTTCGCGGATTGGCCGGATTGCCGGCGCGGCTGAATGTGGTTACCCTATGTCTGGCGTTTTTTCTCCAGCCTGGAAGTCGCCGGGATTGCCACGATCGGAGACGGCGAGTTCTGCCGCCGCGTACAGGGAGAGTCAGGACATGCATGAATTGGCATCTGCCGACGGCCCGCCAGGCCACGCCGGCCACTGGCTGCTTGATCCGGAGGTGGTGATGCTCAACCACGGTTCCTTCGGGGCCTGCCCGCGCGTCGTGCTCGAAGCGCAGCAGGAGTTCCGGCTTCAGATGGAGCGTGAGCCGGTGCGGTTCTTTTTTCGTGAGCGCGAGCCGCTTCTCGATGCCGCCCGCAAGGCGTTGGCCGGACTGCTCGGCGCCGCTCCGGACGACCTGGTCTTCGTCCGCAATGCCACCGAGGGCGTCAACGCCGTCTTGCGATCACTACGGTTTGCCCGGGGCGATGAGCTGCTCGTGACCGATCACGCCTACAATGCCTGCCGCAATGTAGTCGAGTACGTGGCCCGCGCTAGCGGCGCCCGAGTGGTTGTGGCGCAGGTCCCGATGCCCATCGAAGCGGAAGACGAGGCCGTCGATGCGATCCTCTCGGCGGCCTCCGATCGGACCCGGCTGGCAATGATCGACCACGTGACAAGTCCGACGGCGCTGGTCTGGCCGATCGCGCGGATCGTCCGGCTCCTCGCCGACCGGGGAATCGACACGCTCGTCGATGGGGCTCACGCTCCGGGCATGATTCCGCTCGACATCGACCGCATCGGGGCGGCTTACTACACCGGCAACTGCCACAAGTGGCTCTGCTGCCCGAAAGGGGCCGGCTTCCTCCACATCCGCGGCGATCGGCAAGAGGCTGTTCGCCCAGCGATCATCAGCCACGGCTACAACACGATCCGGGCCGAGCGCGGCCGGCTTTATGAGGAGTTCGACTGGGTGGGGACTGTCGATCCCACCCCCTGGTTGTGCTTGCCAGCCGCCCTGCGTTTCCTGGAAGGCCTGTTTGGCGGCATTGGCGGGCTGATGCGGCACAATCACCTGCTGGCCGTTGAAGCTCGCCGCGCCGTTTGCGACGCACTCGGCGCGCAGCCGCCCTGCCCGGAGGCGATGCTCGGAGCGATGGCCGCCGTGCCGCTGTGGCGCGATGATACGGCCGGCGCGAACGTGTTTCGATGCCACCCATTGCAGGATCGGCTGCTCAACGAGTTCGGCATCGAGGCGCCGGTCTATCATTGGCCCGGCCCGCCGCGGCTGTGGGTGCGAGTTTCCGCCCAAGCCTACAACTCGGTCGAGCAGTACCGGCGGCTGGCCGGCGCGCTTGCGCGATTGCGGCCGAGCATCGCGGCGGGAAGAGGCCGCGATGGAAGGTAGGAGGGGCCGGGTTAAGGGTTCAGGGTTCAGGGTTCAGTCTTTCCCTCGTTCCCAAGCTCCGGCTTGGGAACGCTCGCTTGTGCCATCGCCAGGCGGCGGCTGGAACGAGGAAGACCACAGTCGCAAGGATGGGACGGTTCCCAAGCTGGAGCTTGGGAACCAGGGGAGGCTGGTAAACGGCTACCCGTACAGCGGCCCATACGCGGCGCACGCCCGGAAGTCGCCCCCTTCCGGATCCGCGGTGCCGAAGGCGTTCCACGCCGAGGGTCGGAAGATATCCTCGGGCGGCACGTTGTGCATGAAGACCGGAATTCGCAGGATCGAGGCCAGGGCGATCAAGTCGGCCCCGATATGGCCGCAGCTCATCACGCAGTGGTTGGCGCCCCAGTTGTTCATCACCGAGTAGACGTCGCGGAAAACACCATTGCCCGTCAGCCGCGGGGCGAACCACGTCGTCGGCCAGCTCGGGTCGGTCCGCAGTTGGAGCTTCTCGTCAACGTCCGGCGGAAGTTCGACCGTCACCCCTTCGGCCAATTGCAGCACCGGGCCGAGGCCTTTGACCAGGTTGATCCGGGCCATCGTGGCGGGCATGCCGCCGCGGGTGAGAAAATGGCTCGACCACCCGCCGCCGCGGAAGTAGCCCGTGCTTCCCGCGTGCCAGGTGGTCGCCTCCAGGCAAGCCTTCGCTTCCGCGTCGGTGATCTCCCACCACGGCTTCATTGCCGGCTTGCCGCCGATCGTCTGCCGCCCGGAAGCGTCGAGCGTGGCCGAACCGGAATTGATCAGGTGCAGGACTCCGCCGGCGCCGTCGCCCTCCACCCGCACGCCGCTGACGCGCTCGATGGCGTCCGCGCTCCAATAGGTTCGCAAGTCGGCGAACATCTGCGACGTGTTCGTCAGCAAGTGGCCGAAGAGCATGGTCGTGCCGTTCAGGGCGTCGTTCTCGGTGGCCAGGACGTAAGGCGTCCGCCGGCCATTCCAGTCGAATGACGAGTTGAGGATCGCTTCCATGAAGTCGCCGTTGGGATAGTAGTCGGTCCACTGCCGCTGGCCCTGGAACCCGGCACAAATCGCGTTGTGGCCGAGCGCCTCTTCCCCGTGGCCGGCCTTGTCGAGGGCCGGGTTGCCGACCATCAGGTCGCGGGCGATCAGCGCCATCTTCACGCTGGTCTCCCAATCGCGGTCGAGTTGCTCGCGGCTCCGCCGGCTCTCTTCGCTGTTGAAATCCTTGCCTTCCGGGCAGTTGGCCTTGACCCATGCCAAGGCCCGATCGTATTCCGCCTTGTCGTAGATGCCAAGGTCCATGCGGCGGATGAACTCGGTCATGTCGACCGCCTCGGAGCGCATGCCCAGGTAGTTTTCGAAGAAAACGGGATCGATGACCGATCCGGCGATGCCCATCGAGGTGCCCCCCATCGCCAGATACGACCTGCCCCGCATCAGCGCGGCGGCCATCCCGGCCTTGGCGAAGCGGAGCAGCTTGGCGGCCACGTCCGCCGGGATCGACGCGTCGTCCAGGTCTTGGACGTCGCGGCCGTAGATTCCGAAGGCCGGCAGCCCCTTCTGACTGTGGGCGGCGAGCACGGCGGCCAGGTAGACCGCGCCGGGACGTTCCGTGCCGTTGAACCCCCACACAGCCTTCGGCGTGTGCGGGTCCATGTCCATCGTCTCCGAGCCATAGCACCAACTTCGCGTCACCGTCAGCGAAACCCCCACGCTGGCCCGAGCGAACTTCTCCGCCGTCGCAGCCGCCTCGCCCACGCCGCCGATGCACGTGTCGGCCACGACGCACTCGACCGGCTTGCCGTTGGGATAGCGAAGGTTTTTCGTGAGAAAGGCCGCCACGGACCTGGCCTGGTTCATCGTCTGTTCTTCAAGCGATTCGCGGACTCCGCCCCGCCGTCCATCAATCGTCGGCCGGATGCCAATCTTCGGGAGGTTGCCATTCCAAAGACTCGGAGCGCTATGTTCTGCTGCCACGGTGATATCCCTTCTCAGTCAAACAGGTCAATTCCACGCCGGAGGCACAACGCAAGTCGTCACGTCAAGAACCCCAATCCTTCCACGCCGAAGGCGTTGGAGATCGCTATCCCCTTTTCGCGCACACCCTCGGATTGATCGCAAAGATCGATCCGAACACCGCAGGTATTCGAAAATGCCGCACGGTTTGGATTGTACTCCATTTGGGCGTTGAAACAATCCTACCTGCGACCTCCGAACCCTCCTGGATCCCGAGCTCCAGCTTGGGGACCTGGAAGGGTTTAGGGTTCAGTCTTTCATGTTTTTCTGGTTCCCAAGCTCCAGCTTGGGGACCTGGAAGGGTTCAGGGTTCAGGGTTCAGGGTTCAGTCTTTCATGTTTTCCTGGTTCCCAAGCTCCAGCTTGGGGACCTGGAAGGGTTCAGGGTTCAGTCTTTCATGTTTTCCTGGTTCCCAAGCTCCAGCTTGGAAACCTCTCCATCCCCCAGGCCATGGTTTCCTTATTCCATGCGCCGCCAGGCGGTGGCCTCAAGCGAGCGTTCCCAAGCAGGAGCTGGGAAACGAGGGGGATTGGGAACGAGGGGGATTGGGAACGAGGGGGATTGGGAACGAGGGGGATTGGGAACGAGGGGGATTGGGAACGAGGTGGATGGCGAACGAGGTGGACGCATTCGGCGTTGGAGTGAAAAGTAAAGACTGAACCCCGAACCCCGAACCCCGAACCCCGAACCCCGAACCCTGAACCCTCTCCCTACTGCCCCCCCGCAACCCCCAGCTCCTCGAACCGCGCCGCGGCGTTCAAGAAATGCGCCGTCAGCCAGAACACGGTCCAATCCTCCACGTATCCTCCTCGCAGGCCAAAAACACTCTCCACCTGGCCCCGTTGGGCGTAGTTGGTGTGCTGGGGCTGTTCGCCGTGGCTTCCGTACGGATCGAGGAGCTGGCCGCAGGTTCGAAACATCAACAGGCCAATCCGCTTCAGCCGAGCGTCCTCGAGAATCTGTCCCAACCGATACACGTCGGGCGCGATCAGCACGCCGTAGGCGTCGATATGCTGGTTCTGAGGCGAGACGACCGTCCAACCGCGGGTCTTGAAGGCGTGGTTGCGCAAACGCCCGGCCGGCAGGTCGATATCCCAGGCGACAAGGTAGGTAAGCACCACGTCGCAAGCGTGCCTGGCCCATTGGAGGAATCGGTCTTCCCCGGTCAGTTCATAAACTGCCAAGAAGCCCTGAAACGCGGCATAGGCCCCCTCTTTGTCCTCACACTTCGCGTCGAGGGTGCCGCCCCAGTAAGGCTCGCGCATCAGGAGGTGCCGTTCGGCGTAGTGCTCCGCGGCACGGATCGCCGCCCGGCGGCAGAGGTCGCTGTCGAACAGCTCCGCCGCCAGAGAGAGCGGCGCGATGAAGAAGCCTTCATCGGTCGACCGCGGCCGCCAATCGTCGCGAAGAATTCTCCGGGCGTGGAAATCGCTCGCGCGAGCCAGGAAGGCCTCCCACTTCGACGTATCGCGGCCCGACTTCCGGCCCGCGCGGACAGCCCTTGCGAAGTTGAGCATTCCCTGCCCCTGCGAGAGCGGTTCGTGGTGGCTCCAGCTCTTCTCTTCGTAGTTGTACCAGGTGTGAAAACCGCCTTCGTAGAACTCGGCTGTTGAAAGGAAGTCGAGCGACCTCTGGGCCATCACCAGGGCGCCCGGATCGCCGAGCCGATCGGCGAGAACTTGCAGCGCGTAGCCGGGCGCGGCGGCCTGGCCGCACCAGCCGATCACGAAGAACGGCCGATCCGGATACTTTTTGAAGCCGCTCGCGCCGGCCGTCTCGTGCCAGCGCTGCTTGGCGAAGCGGTACTTCGCCTCAAGAATCTCGCCGAACGTGGGAAACTCTTCAACGTGTTCGGGGCGGAACAGATCCAGCGAGGTATAAAGGGGGCGGCGGAAACCCGAGCCTTCGCGCTCGACCGGGTAGACCTCCAGGCGGAACGTCTTTTCAATCACGGCGCCGGGCTCGATGTTCAACCAGGCGTCGTCGTAGGGAAGGAACCCCGGCTGGATCGCCTTGACGACGCTCTGCTGCCCATTCGAGGCGCACGGCCCGGAAAGCAACACCAGCTCGGTTGAATCTCCCGACGCGTCGGCGCCCAGCGACCACCACTGGTCCGGCAAGTTGCCGCAGGGGACGGGACAGGGTAGGCTGTGCAGCGCCGCCCCAACGCGGCGCTCGCCCGAAGTCCATTCCAGCGAGGCGAATGGCAGCGGGTAGCGATGCTCCTCGAAGATCGCCAGCGGCGCATCGGGTGAAAAAACAGGCGTTCGCTTGCTCAGAGCGCCCGACGGGTTGCCATAATACACGATGCCCGGCAAGAGAATCTGCCCCTTGGCCTTCGGCGCTCGCCAGCGGACTGCCAGCGTCGTCTTTTCGGCCCTTGCCTTGCCCGTCCACTGCCAGCGGCGAACGCACTCGACCGCCCGGCCGCGCTTGCGGTAGGCGTCGCGGAGCCGCCAGGCGCCGCTCGATGTCTCGATCGAGCCTTCGAGGATTGTCCACGGCCCTGCCTGGCTTACCTGCCGCGGAGCCGCATGACGCCACTCGGCGGGCCAGCCATCCCGCCAATCGGTCGCAACCGACCAGAGTCCCTCCTCGGGCGAAGTGAGCAGCAACGTATCGCCTGACAGGACCTCGACCGCCTGCCTCCCTCCTCGCTCCACGATTCGAAAGTCGGTCTTCACCTCCGGCTCGCCAGCCGAGCAGGCGGCGGAGAAAGAAAGGGCGAGTCCGACACCAAGACAGAAATACCGCATGGGGAAAGCTCCTCAATAATTCAAACAACTCACGAGCAGTCTATCGCGGTTCACCCCGCGGCGCGCCTGCGCTGCGGCACAACCCGTACATAACGAAGCGCGGGGCAAGCCCACGCGGCTATCTGAATAACAGCCGCTTTTTCCACGAATCGCGCAGGTCGCTTTAGAATACCGGAATTGCCTCACGACTTGAACACTCAGCCGCCTTGACGCAATCGAACCGCCGCGCAAAGATCAGGAAATTGCGCGAATGCGCGCCTTCATGGCAACCATTTCCTTCGAGCCGGCCTCGGCGCCGTTCGACTGACAGGAATGCCGACCTGATGCAGCGAATCGAATCTCTTGACGACCCGAGGGTGGCGGCGTATCGAAACCTGCGCGAACGGACGCTCCGCGGCGAGAACCTGTTCATTGCCGAAGCACCGCTCGTCGTCCGCCGGCTGCTCGAGAGCCAATACCCGGTCGAGTCGATCTTCGCGGCCGACGACGTTGCCGGAGAGCTGCGGGCTCTTGCCCCGCCCGGCATTCCCCTCTACGTCGCCACAAGACCGCTCATTGCCCAGATCGCCGGCTTCCCCTTCCATCGAGGCGCCATGGCTGTCGGTCGCCGCCGGCCGCTGCCATCACTCGCAGCCCTGATGGCCCCCTTGGAACGAAAAGATCATCTCACGCTGATCATCTGCCCGGAGACAACACAGGCAGAAAACCTCGGGATGGTTTTTCGCACGTCGGCCGCGTTTGGGGTCGACGCCGTCCTGCTGGGGCAAAAAAGCTGCGACCCCCTCTGCCGCCGCGGCTTGCGAGTCTCGATGGGCGGCGCGCTGACGGTCCCGTTTACGCGCTCCGCGGACCTGGCCGCCGACATCATGCTCCTGAAGAGCCGCTGGCGGTTCCGCCTCTTGGCCACCGTTCTCGACGACACGGCCCGGCGACTGCCGGAGGTGGCCTGGCCCGACCGGACCGGCCTGATGATCGGCAACGAATACGCCGGGCTGAGCGAAACATGGCTCGCCCGCTGCGACGAGCGGATCACGATCCCCATGGCGCCGTCAGCCGACTCGCTCAACCTCGGCGTGGCGACCGGCATCTTCGTCTACGAGCGAATGCGGCAGCGAATCAGCCAGGAAGGAAGAAAGGACGAACACGGCACCGGCGACATTTGACTGCTGACACCACCCCTTTGGAGTGCGGCGATTCATCGCCGCTTTCCCCCTTTGGAGTGCGACGATTCATCGCCGCTTTCCCTTTTGGAGTGCGGCGATTCATCGCCGCTTTCCCTTTCGGAGTGCGACGATTCATCGCCGCTTTCCCCCTTTGAATCGCCGTACAAACCCACCCGGCCACCAGCCATTTCGCTCACCGCAGCCGCGCCAGCCCGATCTCCTGCCGAGCGCGGTTGACCAGTTCAAGTGCCCGAGGTTCGAGTTTCAATAGTCTGACCAGTTGCGACGCGGAGCAGCCGAGCGCTTCGGCCGCCAGGCGGGTGTCGTGTTCCCGCGCAGCCAAGAAGTCGAGCGCTTCGGCTAGAATCACGGGAAAGTCCTCGTGTTCCGGGCTGATCCGGATTCTTCCGCCGGCCAATCTTGCCCGCCAGGCAGGGCCCGGCTGGCGATCGTCTTCCGCGGGCCGGCGAACCTCCAGGGCGAGGTTCACGCGCAAGCGCGCCAATGCCCGGCGGCGATTCTCCTCCTGGCTTCTACGCTCGGCGGCTTCGGCCGAGACGCCCGTCGCCGGGTGAAACAACCGCACGGCCGTTTCCACCTTGTTGCGATGCTGGCCGCCGGGCCCGCTGCGGCGCAGCCGCTCCACCCGGCATTGCCGGTAGAGTTCTTCCGGCGGAATCGCCAGGGGATGGAGAGATGGGTCGACCATGGCAGGCGCGGTGCAAACGGAGACATCCTTCAGACGCGATCGGATCACGCGACCGTCTATTGGAGCAAATCCGCGGGCCGCGGGTAGACCCCCATGGCCACAAGCTGCGAGACCGTCTTGCCGGCAAGCCGCGTCCGGCGGACGAAGTACCAGTAGGCGCCGCGGAGCGGCCAGAACGGGATCGTCTGCACGTAATCGGCCTGCCGGCGGATCGATTCGATGAAGACCTCCTGAAAAGGACGATCGATCGCCGACAAGGCCACGGCGCCACTGCGGATCAAGTACTCTTCCGCTTCGATGTGCCTCTGCCACATCTTCTGGAAGCCGGTCTTGGGGAAACACTGGCAGTATCCGCCGGGCGCGGTCGGCAGGAGCATGCCGTCGGCCGTACTGCCGGTGGTCAGGTGGACGTCGTCGGCGAACAGGGTCACCATGTCGTAGTTCCGTTGGTTCGCCAGGTGGTAGATGCAGATGTAGCTCGGCCGAGCCGTGTGTTGCCACGCGGTGATCAAGGCTCCTTTCATCGCGTTCAGCCGGCAGCAGGCCACGAGGTTGAATCCCTGCGACATCAGCCAGGCGTCGTGGCTCTGCGAATCGGCAATTGCCGAGGCGAACCTGTGGCGCTCGGCCGGCACGAGTTCGAGGTCCGGGCGGCTCAAGGCCTTGATCTGGACAAACAGAATCAACCCGATGACGGCGGGAATTGCCAGAACGGCCAGAGGAACCATCCACAAAGCATGCAACATGGCGGAATCTCCTTGGGCAACGGCGGCGCCACGGCGCGACCTGGGAGCGCAGCATCTTCGCAGCAGGCAGGTTTCCCACCCCGCCCGATAGTGGTTTTCGCCGGGGAAACCGGGGCAGTGCACTGAACGGCTGGCTCGGAGGCAACCAGAAATGACCCGAACCGCTTGCCGTTACCCATACCGTACTGGCGGAACAAGGGCAAGTAGGCGGCCGAACTGGCGACTTTTGCCGCCAGGGCTGGCAAAACGGCCAAATGCCTGCTATCACTTATCCCTTTAGACCGCCCTGTTCCGGCCGGAGTTGCTGACCCGGCCAGGCGGAAGGGGGGCCTAACCGACAGCTTCTTCAGACATGACCAGTTAGGACGATTTACCGTGGCGATTGACTGTTTGAGTGCGGGAATCCTGTTCGCCGACGTGGCTTGTGCGCCCGTGGCAAAGCTGCCCAGTGCGGGCGAATTGGTGTCGACCGATCGGGTGCAACTGAGCCTGGGCGGATGTGCATCGAATACGGCGCTCGGCTTGGCCAAAGTCGGCGTCCAGGTGGGCGTTTCGGGCTGCGTCGGCGACGATCCGTTCGGCCGCTTCATTGTCGAGGCCCTCTCGGTCGACCGGGTCGACAGCCGAGGCATCCACCAGGTGGCCGGCTGGGGGTCCGGCGCGACGTTGGTCGTCAACGTGGCCGGCGAGGACCGCCGCTTCATCAGCACGTCGGCCGCCAACACCCAGTTTCGCGTCGCCCACATCAGCGACGAATGGATCGAACAGGCGAAAGTCGTTTACATCGGCGGCTATTTCATGATGCCGAAACTCGAATCCGACGACCTTGTGCGACTGTTCCGCAAGGCCCGCGGCCATGGGGCGAAAACCGTCCTGGATGTCGTCCTCTACGGCGATTCCAGCTACTGGCAGCGGCTGGAAAAGATCCTTCCAGAGACCGATTTCTTCATGCCCAACGACCACGAAGCCGCCTTGATCACCGGGCTTGACGAACCGCTTGCCCAGGCCGAGAAATTCCTCGCAGCGGGCGCGAAAAACGTCGTCGTCACCCGCGGCTCGGCCGGGAGCCTGCTCGTGGGAGAGACCGGCCGCTTCCGCGCCGGCGTCTATCCGACGGAGTTCGTCGGCGGAACCGGCTCGGGCGACGCCTTCGACGCCGGCTTCATTGCCGGCCTGCTCGCCGGCGAGGACATGGCCGGATGCCTCCGCTGGGGAAGCGCCCTGGGCGCCAGTTGCGTCCGCTCGATCACCGCGACCGAGAGCATCTTCACTCGCCCCGAAGCCGAGCAATTCATGGCCCAGCACGAACTGGAAATTGAAGCCCTTTGATTCCCTGGAGGGGACAAGCGATGCGGATTGGCGTGTTTTGCAGCGGCGGCGACGCTCCGGGCATGAATGCTTGCCTTCGAGCCGTGGTCCGGTCGGCCATCTCCGCCGGCCACCAGGTCGTGGGAATTTACCGCGGTTACCAGGGGCTGTTGGATGAAGATTTCTTTATCAGCGCCGATGGGCAACCGACGATGAACGCCCGCAGCGTCTCCGACCTTTCCAAGCTGGGAGGGACCATCCTGCGGAGCAGCCGGAGCGAGGAGTTCCGCACGCCGCAAGGACGGGAAAAGGCCGCCGGCATTCTCCGAAAACACGCCATCGACGCGCTCATCCCGATCGGCGGAGACGGGACCTTCCGCGGCGCCGCGGACCTGATCGAGCATTGGAACGGCCTGATCGTCGGCTGCCCCGGCACGATCGACAACGACCTGATCGGCACGGACTACACGATCGGGTTTGCCACCGCGGTGCAGACCGCAGTCGAGGCCCTCGACAAGCTGCGCGACACCGCCGAGAGCCACGAGCGGATGTTTCTCGTCGAGGTGATGGGCCGCCACAGCGGCTACATCGCCTTGTACACGGCCCTTGCCGGAGGGGCTGAGATCGCCTGTTTGCCCGAGACCCCAACCGACGTTCCCCAGATCATTGGCCAATTGCAGGCACTGAAGGAGCGAGGCAAGAAGTCGATTATGATCGTGATTGCCGAGGGGGATGAGTACGGAGGGGCGGCGGTGCTCGAACGCGGTCTGGTCGCCGCGGGCAGCCCGTTCTCGATGCGGGTGGTCACGCTCGGCCATCTCCAGCGCGGCGGCTCGCCCGCTCCGGCCGACAGAATCCTGGCAACGACCCTGGGTGACTTCGCCGTCCGCAGCATTCTTCAAGGTCGCACGGGCGTGATGGTCGGCCAGATCGGCAGCCAATTGGTCTTGACGCCTTTTGAGGAGACCTTCGGCAAACACAAGCCAGTCCCCGCGGAGCTCGTCACCCTGCTCGAGTCGATGGCCACTTGACGGCCTCCCCGCGCGGAGATTGCCCCGCCTTAAGACCGCCGGCCGCCCCGCGTTTCGCAGCGCCAGCCGGCTTGGCGCCCCTGGGCTGCTTCGCCGCCTGGGCTTGATGCCGTGCTTGACGCCGCCAAACGGCCGATTGCCCCCTCACGTCCACCAGCGCTGGCGTGCCTGCCGGATGAGATCAAATATCCGGCCATCGTCGCCGTCCGTGGTTCTACCGGAAAGGCCGTCGAGCCAGCGCTGAGGCAGCGCCTTGCGCCCGTGAAGCGCCCCGACGGCGGCCCCCACGATGGCCGCGACGGTGTCGTTGTCGCGGGTGTCGTTGACCGCTCGAACGATCGCCTCTTCCGGATCGTCGCCGTGGCGCATGAGAATGTAAAGCACGCATGGAACGGTTTCCAGCAGAAACGCGCCGGAATACCAGTAGTCACAGGCCTCGACGGTCGGCTTGCCTCTGCGGAAAGCTGCGCGGACCTCCAAATCGACGAAACGGTGGATCGCGCCCTCGAAATCGGGGTAGTGCGGGGTGCGAGCGAGATAACGCGCATCGCCCTCCAGGTCGCGTGCCGCGCCCAGATACCGGTTGAGCCACCAGAGCGGCTCGGGCGGCGATTCGGCCGAGAGCAGGTCCCAGAGGATTTGGACAAAGGCCAGGCAAGCGGCGATGGACCCGGCATCGTTGTGGGTCATCATCGCGCAGAGGGCCGCATCGACCCACAGTTCGGCGTCCGCTGTGCGCAAATGCGGGACGATGATCGGCGCAATCCGCATCAAGGCCCCATTGCCGGCGGACTCGGGACCGCACTCTTGCCAGGGGATTCCCTGGGCGTAATTCCGCAGGAAGCCGCGGACCGTGCCCCCCAGTCCAAAAATCCGCCCGCTCGATGCGAACTTCTTGGCAACGTTTTCCCCGACGAAGCCTCCGTCTTCCAGCATTTGTTCAAGCAGCCAGAACGACAACTGCGTGTCGTCGGTTGGAAAGCCGAGCGGCCTCTTGCAGTACTTGTTGGGCAGGTAGTCGCGGATTTCGCCATGTAACGTGCGGCGTTCGGAGGGCGTCTTGCCTTCCGACGTCGCTCCCAGGGCGTCGCCGATGGCAAGACCGAGCAACATGCCCTCGACCTTGTCGAAATCCGTCTTCTCGGAAAGAGGCTCGGGCGGTTGATCGAAGAGGCCGGTGCGGTTGACGTTGATTTTGCCTTCGGCGAAGAGACGATCGAGCAACTGTCGGTTCATGGCAGATTCTCCCCGGCGCACTATCCTCCGCACTGCTTGCACGGCCTTCCCTCGTTCTCTCCGCAGGGGCGGCCTTGGCTCTTTTTATAGTAGCGGCAAGTGTTGTTGTGCCGCACTCCGCTGCTCTCGGTCAGCCAGCATGGGCCGCCGGCCGCGTCCGGCGTTTCCGCCGGCGAGTTGGCTTTCTGGGCCGTCTCGGCCTCGAACATGCGAGAATAGTCTTCCGGCGGCCCGTTGCGCGCCGGCGCGGCGGCCACGGCCGGCTTGACCGCGGATACGGTAAGGGGGCGCCCCGCGGCCCGTTCGCGCCAAGTCCAGGGCGCGATTGGGTTTTTTTCCGCCCAGAGTCCGCGCGCGGCGGTTCGCGCTTCATGCTGGGCCGCGGCCAGCGCACTGGAGGGGTACGCCTGCTCGTCGTGCCAGGCGATTCCTTCCCGGACGAGTGCCGTGTTGACACACCCTTCGCAATAGACGATCCCGAGAATCGCACGATCCGCCGCGGCCCCCACAACGAGGACGTCAACCTCCTTCTGGAGCAGTTTGAGCGACGAGACCTGCGCGGCGGCATTTCCAAACGGCTGCCCCTTCTCCGGCGCGTCGATGCCCGCCAGTCGCACCACTCGCGTGACCTTGCCCGCGGCAAGATGAAGCGTGTCGCCATCGACAATCGCCGCCACGCGGCCCCGGACCACCTGCCGGACGGGCTCGACCGGTACCTCCTTGGCCGGCTGACGATCTGGAGTCTGAGCCGCGATGTTCTGTGCCGTAGCCAGCACAAGGATATAGGCCAGTACGATCCGCAGCCAGTTTGAAATCACGCCGCCCCGCGCGCCCGCGACCGACCTGGCGGCGTTCCGACCACGCCGCGTCCGAGACCGGCAGCGGCAGGAAACTGCGACGCTCCAACTCATTGGCACGACACCATCCGGCAAGTGGGAAGATGTTCTGGAGGGACACTGCCAGAATGTTAGACAATTTTTTACCGTGCAACAAGCTGGTAAATGTTTTTTTTGGGTAGAAATGTGGCCGTATTGTAATCTCTGCTCCCAGCCACGGGCAGTAGGGTGGTGCAGAGCGGCCAATCTCAAGGAGGTCTGAATCGCCGCCAGGCTCGCCGGCAACCAAAGGATTCCACACGGCCAGCACGGCAGCGCCGCCCCACCGAGCGCAAACCATCGGGGCACCTCTGCGGGCCTGGAGACCCGCACTACGGGGTGTATTGGCGGGCCTGGAGACCCGCACTACGGGGTGTAGGGTGGTGCAGAGCGGACCAATCCAAGAAGGTCTGAATCGCCGCCAGGCTCGCCGGCAACCAAAGGATTCCACACGGCCAGCACGGCAGCGC
>JAMOAF010000539.1 GCA_023621895.1 Planctomycetota bacterium | reverse complement strand
CGTGGCCAACAATTCGGCCCTGGACTACGAGACAATCAGCCAGTACGTGCTGACGGTGCGGGTCGCCGACGACGGCACGCCAAGCCTTTCCGACACGGCAACGGTCACGATCAACCTGGCCGACGCAAATGACGCCCCGGTGCTGGCTGACGCCACGTTCTCGCTGCCTGAGTATGCCGCGGTCGGCACGATGGTCGGCACGGTCACCGCCACCGATCCCGACCGCCCGGCCCAGACGCTCACCTATGCGATCACCGCCGGCAACGACTCGGGGCTGTTCGCCATCAACAGCGCCACCGGCCAGATCACGCTGGCGGACAACTCGACGCTAAACTACGAGACGATCAGCCAGTACGTCTTGACGGTGCGCGTCGCCGACAACGGCACGCCGAGCCTTTCGGACACGGCGGGGGTCACGATCAACGTGGCTCCCATGAACCGGCCGCCCCAGATCGTCACGGTGGGCGAGCAGTGGGCCGTCAAGGGCGAGGAGCTCTCGTTCGTCGTCTCGGCCTTCGACCCCGACGTTCCCCAGCAGACCCTGCTGTATTCCCTTGAGCCAGACGCTCCGGCCGGCGCTGCGATCGACCCGGTCACCGGCCGGTTCTCCTGGACGCCGGACAGCTCGGCCGAAGCCCGCAGCTATGCGCTGGGCATTCGCGTGACCGACAGCGGAACGCCTCCATTGGCTAACGTGGTCGAGATGGCGATCAACGTGGCCGAGCCGCTCGGCGCCGCCGACTCGCGGAGCCTGCTGGACGTGCCGGCCGCGGAATCGCACTGGTATGCGCTGTCGACCGTCCGTGAAGGGTTCCTGACGGCCGAAGCCGCGTATGCCGGGACCGGCTCGGTCTCGATGGCGATCTACGACGACCAGGGGCAACCGCTGGCCTCTTCGACCGGCAGCGCGGGGCTTGCGCGGATCGACATCCCGGCCGCCGCCGGCGAGGCGTTCTACGTCAAGGTCGCCACCACCGCAAGCGCGGTCGATCTCAGCCTGGCCAACCTGGTCTCGCAGGCCGGCGGCACGGTGGCGGTGTTCGGGACCGGCGCCGACGACGCGTTTGCGTTCGACGCTTCCGGCCAGCGGATTTCCATCAACGGCCTCGTCTACCAGTTCACCGCCGCGGAGGCAACGAACGTGACGTTCGACGGCGGCCCGGGCAACAATGCGGCCACGCTCAAGGGGACCTCGGGGAGCGAAACGGCCACGCTCTACCCCGGCCGAGCCGATCTGGTGGGAGCAGGCTTCGCAGTCCACGTGGTCAACACCGCGTCGATCACCTTCGACGGCAACGGCGGGGCCGACCAGGCCTACCTGAACGACTCCGACGGAAACGACACGTTCGTCGCCAGGCTGGGCGATTGCGTGCTCTCGGGCGTCTCCTCGGCGGGAATCGGCTACTCCAGCCGGGCGGTGAACGTCGCAACCGTGAACGCTTTTGGCAAAGCCGGCGGGCGCGACGTGGCCGAGTTCCACGAGTTCGCCGGCAGCACGTTTGTCCGCCGGGGATCGTTCGCCAATCTCTCCGGCAACGGCGTCTTCTACGAGGGGAAGTTCTTCGAGGAGACTCTGCTGGTGCCGCTGGCTGCTTCGGATGATACTGGAGGGCCGGGTGGCAAGACGAAGACCCCGCCGGCCAAATCGCAAACGTTGACCGCGGCGGAGATCGCACTGATTGACCAGGCGATCGTCGCGCACGCGCCCGGTGCGGCCAATGCACTCGACCGCGGCGGCGAGGCCGCCTGTCCCCCAGGGCTGTTGCGAATGGCCAGCGCGCGCGTTTTCGCCGAGCTTGGGCGATCAGCGTAAGCCACATACCCAGGATGGCGCGAGCGCGGCTACGCCGCGTCTTTCAGTGCCCCATGCAAAAGCACTACATGCTCTGACGGCTGACGGCTGATCGCTGACGGCTGACGGCCGCCCCGGCCGTCCCGGCCGTCGCCTCAGTAATCCGCCTGGTCGAGAATCTCCTTGCCGCAACTGGTCACGAGCGAAGCGTAGACGGAGATCGCGATCGATTCGGCCAGCAGCCGCGTGCTGCCGTCGCCGAAGACCACGTTCATGCCGCCGGGATGGAAGGCGAAGGCCTCGCTGTTGTTCGTGCAGTTGATCGCGCAGGGGCCTCCGGCAGCCAAGCCATCATAGGTAAACCCGTGCAGCGGAACCTGGTTCTGATCGTCGGCCCAGCCGGCGCCGACGACTCGCCCGCCGATCACGGGAGGGTTGCCGCCGCCGGGCGCACTCTCGCTCGGGCCGAGCCCGAAACGGGTGTAGAAGTGCGGCCGTCCGGCGGCCTCCACCAGCGCCAGCGTATTGCTCAGGCCGTCTTCCACGTTCACGTCGCGTATCGGCTTGCCGGTGGAGATCATCCCCCGGGGGTCCTTCGGCGGCGCCGCGTAGCCTGAGTCGATCACGATCCGCGCCACCCGAGCGGGCGGCGCGTAGTCGCAGACCGCCGTGGTTCTCTGCGAATCGATCCGGTCGGCGCGGTCGCCGTCGGGGCACGACGGGCAGAGCAGCACCCGGATCCGCTGGTTGACGACCTGCTGGTTCGCCGGATCGTCCCAATCGAGGTTCCACTGGTAGGCCTTCTCCAGGGCCGGTTGGTCCAAGTAGGGGAGCAGCGAGGGAACCCATCCGCGGCGGGGGGGCGCTGGTGTCGCCGCCATGGGAAACACCCGGGCGGTGGAATGGTACTGCTGGATTGCCAGCGCCAACTGCTTCAAGTTGTTCTGGCATTGGACCCTTCTTGCAGCCTCCCGGGCCATTTGCACCGCCGGCAACAGCAGGGCCACGAGAATCCCGATGACCGCGAGAACCACGAGGATTTCGACCAGAGTGAAGGCCCGCCTGCTGGAACGTCTACTAAACATCGCTCGTCGTCCTTCCCGGCTGATTGGCTACCTCGATTGTAGTCTATCTCGCTCTCGGTAGGGTGGTCCAGAGCGGCCCAGCGCCAACCGGCCTGCCCAACCAAAAAACCTTCCGGAGCCGCTCCCCCCGGCGCAACCAAACCGCCAGCGCCGGCCCACCGCGCGCCGGCGCTCGACGTCTGCCCGCACGCTCGGTGGGGCGGCGCTCGACGTCTGACCATGCAAACACGTTCGGTCCCCGTAAACCGCCGTGGCTCCGCCAGCCGACCCGGATTGGCCCGCTCTGCACCACCCTACGGCCTGTAGGGTGGTCCAGAGCGGCCCAGCGCCAACCGGCCTGCCCAACCAAAAAACCTTCCGGAGCCGCTCCCCCCCGGC
>JAMOAF010000932.1 GCA_023621895.1 Planctomycetota bacterium | reverse complement strand
CCGCGGAGATCGAATTCCTCCAAGGCCCACTCGATCCGCTCCGCAAGCCGCGTCTTGGCGAGCCCGTACGCCCGGCCGAAGAAACGCAGGTTCTCGATCACCGAGAGCTGGCCGTAGAGGGAGAACTGCTGCGCCATGTATCCCAGCCGCTGCCGGGCAAACGAGCCGGCGCGGCGCAGATCGCGCCCGGCAACGCGGACCTCGCCGCCGGACACCCTCGACAACCCGCAAAGCATGCGGAAGGTTGTGCTCTTGCCGGCGCCGTTGGGACCGAGCAACCCGAAAATCTCGCCGCGATGGACGTCGAAGCTGATCTCCGAGACGGCGGTGAAGCTGCCGAACCGCTTGGTCAGGCCGCGCGTGTGGACGGCGCCGCCAGCCGCCGCTCCGCGATCGATCTCCGGTTCCGCCTGGCGGGGGTGCGGATCGAAAGCCATTCTGGCCGGCGCGGCTGGCACGCCGGCATGACTCCCGCTGGATCGCGCATCGGCCAGCAATTTCATGAAGGCGTCTTCAAATGTCGGCGCCGCCGCTTCAATCCCGGCGGCCAGGCCGGCGGGAATCGCCCGCGCCACGGCCGCGCTATCACGCTCGTGGGTGACGACTCGGACACGCCCGCCGCGGATCGTGGCATCGATGATGCCGGGCTGTCCGGCCAATCGGCCTTGAATGGCCCGCGGGCGCGCGCCCTGCCGGGGCTGCACAACAAACGTGTGCCCGCGGACGCGCTCGCGGAACAGCGCGGGGGCGCCTTCGTCAAGCTTCCGTCCCTCGTGCAGCACGACGACACGATGGCACTTCTCGGCCTCGTCGAGGTACGCCGTGGCAACCAGGACTCCGATCCCCTCCTGCTCGACCATCTGGTAGACGATGCGCCACAGTTCCCGCCTGGAGACCGGGTCGACTCCGACGGTCGGCTCGTCGAGGAGCAGGAGCTCCGGGATCTTGATCAACGCGCAGGCCAGGCCGAGCTTCTGCTTCATCCCGCCGGAGAGTTTGCCCGCGAGCCGATCGGCGAACGTCTCCAGACCCGTCATTTCCAGAAGCCGCGCGTAGCGGCTCGCTCGGGCGGCCGGCTCCACGCCCTGGAGGTCGGCATACAGGTCGAGGTTTTCCTGGGCGGTCAAGTCCTCGTACAGGCCGAACTTCTGCGGCATGTACGTGATCCGCCCCCGGATTTGCAGCGTGTCGCGCACCGAGTCGAGCGCCAGGACCGTCGCCGTCCCGCTGTCGGGCACCAACAATCCCGTCGCAATTCGCAGGAGCGTCGTTTTGCCGGCTCCGTCCGGACCGACAAGCCCCACCACCTCGCCGCATCGCACGTCCAACGAAACGTCCTGTAGCGCCTCCACCGGCGGCCCGCCCTTCGGCGCAAAGCGTTTGTGCAGCCGCCGAATGCACAGCAGCGGTTCGCCGGAGCGATCGGAAACAGGCTTGCCGCTGGATTGGCTCACGGCCCGGGCCCCTTCGGCGAAGCGGATTGGCCAACCCCGGACTCCGCGACGGGCAGCGGCGCAGCGGCAGCTGGCGACGCTTCATCGACGACAACCGTCGCCGGCATGCCGAGGCGCAGCCGGTCTAAAGGATCGGCGACGTAGATGCGAACCTCGTAGACGAGCTGGGTGCGCAACTCCGTCGTTTCCACGGATTTCGGCGTAAACTCGGCCATCGGCGAAATGAATCCGACCCAGCCTTCGAGCCGAACTCCGGGGAACGAGTCCGTGGTGACCGAGGCACGCGCTCCCAGCCGGACCCGTCCCAGGCTCGGTTCCGGCACGTACGCGCGAATCCATTTCGGATCGGTCAGCGCCAGCGTGTAGGCTGCTCGGCCGCGGGTGGCGTAGTCGCCCGGTTCCAGCAGGCGGCTGCGGATCGTGCCAGCCGACGGGGCGCATAGCTCGGTGTCCGCGAGCCAGCGTTCCAGCAGGCGGACGCGGGCACGGCTGGCTTCGAGGCGGGCTCGAGCCTCGTCGATATCCTCCTGGCGCGGTCCTTCCAGAGCCAGGGCCAGTCCCTGCTTTGCCTCGTCCAGTCCGGCTCGCTCCACTCGGACCTGCATCTGGGCGTCGTCAAGCTGTTCCTGGCTCAACCCGGCGGGGGCAAGCCGCTGGTACCGCTGGAGTCTTTGTTCCGCATTGGCGAGCCTGGCCTCCAGGGAGGCGACGTGCGCCCGGGCCTGCTCGATTTCCTGCTCGCGTGTGCCCGTTTCCAGTCTTCGGACCACTGCTTCCTGGGCGTCCACCAGGGCCCTGGCTTCGTCCAGTTCGGCCCGCTTACGCGATGAATCGAGCGTAGCCAGAACCTGGCCGGCCTTGACCTGCGCGCCCTCCTCGACGCGCATCGAAGTCACGATTGCCTCGCCGTCGAAGGCGAGCTGCGCGGTGCGAAGATCCACATTGCCGTAAAGG
The DNA here is from genome assembly GCA_023621895.1 of Planctomycetota bacterium. Taxonomy (GTDB): domain Bacteria; phylum Planctomycetota; class Planctomycetia; order Pirellulales; family Thermoguttaceae; genus JAAYCB01. The sequence continues at coordinate 13,350 of JAMOAF010000932.1, read as the reverse complement.
GTCAGTTGTTCCGACTGCCCCGGCGGCCTCCCGTAGCGCCACCATCCGATGAATGCAGCTAGCGCGAGGAGAAGGATGAGAAGAAAGACGGCGCGTTTCTTCATCTGCGTCTCTTGATTTGCCGTTCGTGATATCATACAATTGTATGACTTACTGAAGTATACGGCAGGCTGGAGATGATGTCAAACCCCTGTATACCATCCGAGGCCGCCCGGATGCCCTGCCGGCAGCCGAAGCGAAGAGATGCTGTTCAGACCCGCGCCGCCTTGCTCGCGGCGGCCGCGGAGGCGTTCGCGCGCCACGGGTTCAAGGAGACCCGTGTGCGGGAGATTTGTGCAAAAGCGAAGGCAAACCTGGGCGCGGTCAGCCATTACTTCGGGACCAAGGAGGCCCTGTACCGCGAGGTGCTGGTCATGGCGCACCGCCAGCTGGTCGATGGCGAGAGGGTTCCCGAGATGTTGCCGGGCGACGATCCGCGCGCCGCTTTGAGGAATTGGGTGCATTACGCGCTGCGGCTGTTCTTGCTGCGCCGCGCCGCGCACCCGTACGCGGGACGGCTTTTCGCGCGGGAGCTTCGCGACCCCACTGCCGCGCTTGACGAGTTGGTTGTCAAGGTGATGTTGCCGGTGCGGCATTCGTTGGAGCGCGTGATCGCCGCGTTGCTGGGGGACTCCGACGAGCCGAGGCTGCGGGGCCAGTGTGCCAATTTCGTGCTGGCCCTCTGCGTCATGCACGAGCAGGGGCAGGAAGTGCTCCGGCGCTTCGGCTACCCGGTGCCTCGCACCGAGACCGGGTTGATTCCCTTGGCGGACACGATCACTGAATTCGCCTTGGGCGGCATGGAACGAATCCGCCACCTGGGAGACCAACCGCTTCGACCTTGACTGATGCGAACACTTGCGAGGACGGCCAGGGCAGCCAGCGGGTGATCAACGTGGATCATGGGCAGAAAACGGCTGGTCAGTACAAAGCCCCGATCCGGATCATGAACGTATCGCCCGGCTCGAACTCCTGGCTGCTTGAGGCGTACTGGAACTTGCGGTTGAAGACGTAGCCCAACTCACCGTAGTAATCGAGCGTGCCGATTGCCTTCCGCTCGACGCCCAGGAGGAGCCGCCAATCGCGGTAGTCGACGATGTCGTCGGCGCCGCTCGCCCGGCGGATCGCCCAAGCGCTTCCGCCGAACTCTCCGGACAGGTAGACCCAGTCCTGCACTTGTTCCGTGGAGGCCCCGCCCCAGCGAATCCGCTGCGCCAGTTTCGGCTTCGGGAACACGATCTCGTATTTCACGTCCTCGTTCGGAGTCCAGATCAGTCCGCCGATCGGTAGAATGTTCGTCTCCAGCCGGTCGAGATAGGCGCAGCCGAGGAGCGCCTGCCACTCGGGCGACCAGGTCCAGAGCGCCGCGCCGTGGCCCGGCAGGCGGATCGCCTCGTCGCTGCCTTGCTCGAAGTCGCTGTAAACGCCCGGGGTGATCGCCAGGTCGGTCGCCAGGACCGGATTGATCCGGCACATCCAGCGAAACTGCACGTAGGCGTCGTAGAGCTGGGACGGCAGGTCGGGCGATTGCCGCCACTGGAGAAAATACGTGCCGAAGCCGGGGGTGATCAGCAGGGGGGCCTTGCGCGAAGGGATCGGCAAGGCGAGGACGGTGCGGAGGTCAAGTTCGGTCACCCCCAGGCCGTCCGAACCGCCCGAGTCGAGGTAGGCGGAGGTGAAAATGAGTTTCTGGAACATGCCATCCCGAGCGTCCGGCGGCCGATCCGGGTCCACCGGCGGCTCTGGGGCGAGCGATGCCGCGCCGCCGAAAGGACAGACGCTTTCCTCGCCGCCAGGAGCGATCCCGCGTGGGAGGGCGCGATCCGCCGCGCTTTGGTCGATGCCCAGTTGCGGGCGATCGAAGAACTGCGGCAATTCCGCGGCGCTGTCCGGATGCGACGAGAGTCGCCCGGGAAACGGAGTCTCCGCCACCGGCGGCAGCGAAACAATCTGTGCCTGCGCGGAAGCCGCGCAAATGCCGAAAACCACCAGCAGAGCCGATCGCCATCTTGCCGGAGAAGTCATCGTAGTCTGCTCGCTCAATAGGATAGGCCGGCGCCGACGAAAACGGTCGAATTCGGCGTCATCGAGGCCGCTCCGTTCTGGTAGATCTCGCGTTCGAACGAATAGCCCACTTCGGCATACCCCGCCAGGCGGCCCGGGTTGTCCGATTCCAGACCGATGGCGACACGGAAGTCGTTATAGTCCGTCTCGATGACGCCGCCGGGATCGTTGACCGTCCACGAATCGCCGCCATACTCGCCTCGCCCATAGAACCACCAGTCGACATTGCCGATCCGGTGAAGTCGCCAGGCCAATTTCGGGTCGGGGAAGATGATATCGAATCGCGTGTCGGCATTGGGGGTCCAGATCAGGCCGCCCGCCGGCAGAAGCTTGATGTGCTGCCGATCGAGATACTGGACGCCGGCCTTGACCGTCATGTTGGGCGAGATCGACAGCAGGACGCAGCCCTTGCCTTGGTAGCGGATGCTGTCAACCGTCACTTCGCGGAAATCCGAATACACGCCGATCCGAGCGGCGAGTTCTCCACCCAACACGGGCGTGATCTGGGGATTCCAGGCCGAGTCGAGATAGGCGGCGTAAAGCCGCGACGGTAGCTCCGGGTTTGGCGGATGCGGCGGAGAGGGGCCGTTCCACCAGGTGGTGGCAAAGCCGGGCGTGACCAGGAGCGGGGTGTGCGGGTTGTGGAGAAACGGGATCGCGAAGGTGACGCTCAAGTCGGCCTCGTGCATGCCGAGCTCCTCGGGTCCATTGCCGGGCATCCACGTGTAATCGACGCGAAACTCGTCCATGAAGCGCTGCATCGTCTGCATGTAGCTGCCCCCCGGCGGCCACGGCCAGTAAGGCGCGCCCGGCAGATACGGATCGCTCGGCAACAGCGCCGGCGCCTGGACGCCCGGCGTGGCATAAGGGTCCCAGCCGACCGCCGGCGGAGCCGTGATGGTGCCTTGGAACGTGGCCGTCGGGCCAGAGGGCGCATAGCCCGGCGCCACTCCGGGCGGATAGCTGTAGCCGGGCGGCGGATAGCCGGGCGCCGTGTAATTGGGTGCCTGGTATGCCGGATTGGCGCCATAAGCCGCGCCCGGCGGCGCCGTTGCGGCCGGAGGCGCAGCGGGCGGCGGAGCGTACGTCGAGCCGGGATATTGGTATGCGGCTGCCGGGGGCGGCGCCGAGTAGCCGCCCGCCGCCGGATTCTGGGCCACCGGATAGGTCGAGCCCCATCCACTCGGCGTCGTGGCTGAATTGAGCGGGAGTTTTGTCGGGAACTGGACCCGTTGCGCGTGAGCCTGCGACACCCACAAAACGCAGGCTGTGGCGGCCAGGCCCAGAAAAGAGGCGATTCTCACGACAAAATCCTCAAAGATTTGCGTGGCCAGACGCCGATTACAATTGGAATTTGCACGAGGGGACGTTTCAATAACAGGCAGACCCGATCAGGTCAAGATCGGTTGCCTTAACCCGCGGAAGGTGCTGCGCTGGGGTTGTTTGCGGAGAAAACGCAGACTGGAAAAACTAGCGGGCCACGGGATATTAAAGAGACTTCCCGAGAGGGATTACCGCGTTGTCCAGATATTTGAAGCCTCCAGCGCTGACCGTCAACGTTCGGCGGATCGTCTCCGAAAAGCTCGTGGCGTCCGTGGAGCACCACGAGCGGTTGGAGTCAACCAATGATCGGGCCAAGCAGATCGCCCGGCAGGAGAAGCCACTGCTGCCGCTTCTCGTCGTGGCCGACCAGCAGTCGTCCGGGCGGGGCCGCCGCGGGCGTTCTTGGTGGACGGGCCAGGAGAGCCTCGCTTTCAGCCTGCTTGTCAGCCTCGAACATTGGACGACGGGGCGTGCGCGGGTGCCCGTCACCGCGCTGGCCGCGGGGGTGGCGCTTGTCGAGGTGCTCGCGCCTCGGCTTGCGCCGCGAACAGTCGGACTGGAGTGGCCCAACGATGTTTGCGTGGAAGGGCGCAAACTCGCCGGGATTCTCGTCGAGGCGCCGACGGCAAACCGGCTTGTCATCGGAATTGGCGTCAATACCAACAGCCGGTTGAGGGACGCCCCCGCGGAATTGCAGGACAGGATCACCACACTCGTCGACCTGACCGCCACCTGCCACGACCACACCGACTTGCTGGCCGGCTGGCTCCAAAACTGGAATCACTGGTTCGGCTGTCTGCCCGGGCAGACAAGCCTGGTCGCAGAAGCGGCCGATCGGCTCTGCCTCCAGCGCGGGCGGCATCTTAGGCTCCGCCGGGGCGCTGAGGTTCACGAGGGAATTTGCCGTGGAATTGCGGCGGATGGGGCCTTGATCCTCGAAACGTCGGAGGGGCCGCGAAACTACTATTCGGGGACGCTTCATTGATCCCGGGAGGAACCGTTCACCCCCCTCGCCGGGGGATCCGCCGTGCTGCTTTGAGCAGGATTGGCGTCCTCGGAGCGTGGTTCCGGCGGAATCCGCAGCGTAAAATACCGCGCATCGTAGAGCGAGATGGCGCGGACACCGCTCGTCACTGCCAGAACCTCGAGCGTCGATGCCGGAGCCGCCATCCGCGGCGACGCGCGCGAGGCAATCTGCTGGTTCACGTACTGAAGGCTGCGAACCAGGCGCGGATCGCTGAGCCTCTCTTCCGGTAGGGAAAACGCCAACCAGCCGAGGATCGCGCCGGTGGCTCGCAACGATCCGGCCGGGTCGTTGCTTGGACCTTGGCGGGCGAAGAAATCCGGGTGCCAGCTCCCGTCGTTGTTTTGAAGGCGGAGAGCGAATTCCTGGCACTCGGCGATGTGCGCCTTGACCCGGGCAGCCAGGCTCGCATCCGCCCACTTCTCGTCACCGACCCGGACGACGGCAAAGCTCAGTCCGGCCAGGCGGTCAATCACGGCGACGCTTGACGGATCGGCAGTGCGGTCGAGTTCCTTGTGAACGAGTCGCTCGACGGACCAGGCATCTCCCTGGGCGTTCTGCCAGGTTTCACCCGGCTCGGTGTAGAAGGCAAGCCCGAACAGCACCCCGGACAAATCCGAGCCTTCGAGGCAGGCCGCCTTCTCCGCTGCAACCAGATCGGCAACGGTGGCTTTGCGCTGGTCGATCCGGATTTCGTAGGCCGGCGGCACCCCATTGCCGGCCAGCATCGCCAGGAACTGCCCGGGGCGCCGCTGGTAGCCGTAGCCGACCCGAGCGATGATGTCGCTCCCATCGATTCGGAGCAGGCGATAGCCGCCGCACGGATAATTCCAGCAAAGCGCGCCAACGCCGTTGACCGGCTGGCCGGACCCGGTTGCCGGGAGGATTTCGGCGGTGTGTCCAAAGGCTTCGCAAAACGCGATGATTTCAGCGGGCAAGTGGTCGCGGGTGTTTAGCGGCCTGGCGTAGACCTGTGCCACGCTGCGTCGCAACTGGTCGCGGAGCGCCAACATTTCACCGCCGAGCGGCGTTGGGGACTGGACTGCCGGCTGGCTCGGTTTCTGCGTGGCGTCCGCGCCGGGCTGCCTCTGGGCGTCTTGCCCGTGCGAAGACGAATTCTCGGCGCCGATTTCGGCCGCCGGCGCAGCGGCTGGATCGGCCACTCCTTTTTCGGCCGCCGGCGCCGGTTCCGTCCCCTTCCCTGGTTGCTGGCTGGGTGCGGGCCGAGCGGCAGCCAGGATCAGCAGGGCCGTGGTGAAGAGGACCCAAGTAGCGCATCGCGACATGCGATTTCTCCTGGTGATGGGGTGACGCCAGCGCGGCACGGTCGGACTTAATCGCCGGGCGTCGCTTGCCTGTTTGTCGCTCCGACCGTTTCCGTGGAACTGCCGTTCTTTGGGCGGTCGATCACGAAACCGTTGTTGCCGCGCTTGTTGTAGCTGTTGTTCTTGGCCTGGCAGCCGTATTGATCGGTTCCGCCGTAGTCGATCACGAAGCTGAAGTTGCCACCGCAACTCGGCATCGAATGGTAGCTGATTTGGGCCGTCGCCAGGCCTTGCCCCGATCCGAGATAGACGTCGTCGCCGTCGTAGTCGAACAGGACCCCCAGGCCCGCCTGCCTGCCCTGGCCCTGGGTGCCGCCGCCGGTCGCTTCGTAGCGGTCTTTGCCGCCAAAGTCCATCAGGTATGCAACCGCGCAGTCCCAGGCAAACCCCAGGCCCATGATTGTCCCGCCGTACGTATCGTCCCCCGCGTCGTCAAACAGGAACCCCAAGGCGTAGTGGCAGCCGAATCCGTTGCTGAATCGCTGAAAGCTGCGCTCCCGGCGAGCGTCGCCGTTGTACATCTTTCGCGTGGCGCCGAGCCGCTGGTCGTTTCCACCGAAGTCGCGGGCGAATCCCAAGCCGAGCCAGTATCCGCCGCCGTGGGCGATGTAGTCAAACTCGTACGTGTCGTCGCCTCCGCCGTCGAGGATCACGCCGATGCCGCCGTTGGCCACGTCGCGCAGACCGGCGCCGACCCCTTGGCCCCATCCCTCGTAGCCGGGCGTTTCGGGATAGGAGTCGTAGTACAGTCCGCCGCAGTAGTACGTATCGTCGCCCGCGGTGTCCTCCAGCACTCCGAACCCCAGCGGGTTGCCGAATCCCTGCGCCCACATGGCGGCGTGATAGCGGTCGTTGCCCTCCTGGTCCCAGATCACGCCGATCCCGCCCAGGGCGTGCCCTTGGACGCGCCGCAGCCCGACGTACGTGTCCTTGCCCGCGTAGTCGATCAAGATTCCCGCTCCCGCGAGGGCCGACCCCTGCGCAATGTCCTTGGCCTGGTAGACGTCGTCGCCTTCGACGTCGACCAGCATCGACACGCCCAACAGAGCGCCGCCCTGGATGCCCGGCTTCGACCCTTGATACGTGTCGTTTCCGCCAAGATCGAGGATCACCAGCAAGGGCCGCGCCAGCGACACGCTCCCTTCCTGGTAGACATCGTTGCCGCCGAGGTCGATCACGGCGCTGACGCCCTCCATGGCGTCGAGCTGATACGTGTTGGCCTCGCGGCCACCGATCACGATATCGCCGGCGGGGGTCGCAATCCTCGCATGGATCGTGCCGGAGGCTCCCTCCACCGCGGCCGTTTGTTCCGTGGAGAACTTGCCGAGCTGATCGAGCAGCCCCCGGTCGCAGAGGGGAACCAGGGCCGCGGCGGCATCGTGCATCTTCTCGCGGTCCATTTTCTTGATCAGTTCGCAGATCGTCCGCGCCGTGGACCGGTTGGGCAGCGTGTGGCCGTTGCTGGCGCTGGTTGTGAAGATCGAATACGAACTGTCGGCGACGAGCCGGATTTCGCTCCGGCTGAGCGGTTCCAGCGCGGCTGCGAACGCCGCCTGCGATTCGATCAACGAGCGCCGCACCTGGTCGAGCGCCGCCTGCGGCGAATCGATCGGCTTGAACTGCCGCGGCTCGCGCTGGCGAAGGTCCAATTTGACGGCGGCTTGGCGCAGAACCTCGTCGAATCCCTCGTGCCCCTTCAAGAAGGACTCGTGCAAGCTCCGCGTGAAGAGCTCGGCTTCGGCGGGCGCCTCGATCACGTTGCGGAGCATGTGGTCGAACCAGCCGAGGCGGCATATGCCGGTCACCTCGCCGCCGCGATAACCGCCCGCGGTCGTGTCGAGCTTCTGCCGTGCAAACGCCTGAAAGCGGGCAAAGTCCGGCTCGATCCGCCGCTGGCGGAATCCTTCGAGGATTTCCTGCTGCATCAGGGCGATCATGCCCGGCGCCCTTGGATCTCCGGCTTCCGGGATGCCGCTGTCCGCCTCGGCGGACTGGCAAGTGACGGCGGAATATCCAAGAATCCAAAGCGCCGGCGAGCCGGCAGACATTAAAAGGAGACTAAGAATGAATGGCCGTGCCAGGTAAGTCATGGGGCAACTCCTGAACCGCGCGCGCCACGCGGATGGCGCACGTCAAAACACGTCGTGCATGGCATATGACTTCGGCATGCAGACGGGTCCGCGTATTCTATTCGCCAATCGGGCGTTCTCAAACCTTAATATCCGTCTAATCGGCGTTGAATGGAGAATTTGCCCGGCCTTTCAAGGCTGCCAGGCAGATTTCCTGCCGGTTGTGTGCGAGCTGGCGAGTCCAGACGCGATCGAATCCCCAACTCCGCACGCGCCCTACATAGTCGCCAATGCGTTCGGAAAACCGCCACTCGAGGAGCTTCAGCGTCAGCAGCATCCCGTGAATCCGCACATCGGCGCGCGTGACGATCGATTCGGCCGCGTCGAGTGTGTAGTCGGGCGCCACGCTCATGTCGGAGAGCAACCAGTGGATGTTGCGGAATTCGCGGCGGCGGACCTGCGTTGTCCGAAGCCGCAAATGGGTAAAGCGGGGATGCTGCAAGACCCGGCTGGACATTTCGGCCGGGTCGATCCCCAGCGCCCAGTGCCCCATTTCGAGCAGTGCCTGGCTGGTGCCCCCCGGCGCGCTGCCCAGATCGGCGATCCGCGAACCCGGCGGGATGGGAAGCCGCGACCAGGCAAGCGCCTCGTACACTTTGTACCACGCCCGAGAGATCGGCGGCTCCTTCGGCTCGATCAGGAACATGCCGCCCGCGAAGCGCGAACAGGGACTTTTTGCGCGGTGGTGGCCAACCCACCACTTGTTCGGCTCGACGAGGATGCAGTCGAGGACGAAATCGCCCTGTTTCGCCTCGTCGAACGGCCCACTCTGGCTGGCAGCTAACTTCTTATCCGGGCACGCCTTGAGGATCGCTGCGCGGGCCTCGATCGCACTCGAGGTAATGGCCGGTTCGTAGCCATGACGGCCGGCGGCGTCAAGGTCTCGCTGCCAGACATGGACCGCGCCAGCCGGCCCGGGGCCGTAGAGCCGCCAGACCTCGGCGGCCATCGCGTCGAACGCCCGGCCGGCCACCGGCCCGAGCGAGAACCCATAGGCGCGGGCGAACGTGCTCTTCAAATCGAAATCCGCCGCCAGCCCATGCCCCTCGGGCAGCTTGAATGTCAGGAAACCGGGGCGCGAGAAGGCGAACCGGAAATCCGGCCTGGATCGTTGGATTTCGGCTTTCAGAGCCGGTTCCGCGCCAATCTGGCACGTGGCAAAAATGAACTCGGGCATGGGTCGTATCGGAGTCTCGTTGTCCAGGGCGCAACTCGCACTTTCGCGGCGGCCGCGTCGAGCTGGCAGCGCGAAACGTGCAATATACTGTGGCTTTGCCGCGCTTCCCACGGTGAGCAAAAAGTTCTATACTTAAGCACACGCAGTGTTGACAAGTGACCTTGACGTAAGCGGCGTTTCTGCATGGGGTTCTGTCGTATGGAGCCGGCGCGGAAACGGAGCGGCCGAAACAGAAGGACATAGAACGTATGCCTAAAGGCAAGCAGGACGATCATTGGGATTTCTTGGCGGCGGACCTGGGAGCCAAACCGCAAGAGGCGGACGTTCGGCCGAGCGGGGCGGACGAGGATGCCGAACTGCCCGAACCAGATAGTCTGAACGAGCAGAGCACCGAATCCGCCACGGACCACGCGCCCGAGCAGCCCGAGCCGAGCCCGCAAGCAGAGACAAGACGCGACAGCGGCGGCGGTCGCGTGATTTCCGGATTCGGGTACCGGCGCGGTCCGGTTGACTGGGCCCATCTCGCCCGTGAATTGGGGGTAGAGGCCATCGAAGAGGTATCCGAGCCAATCCCCACTGCCGAGGTGATTGAGGATCGCCAGTCAGCGGTTGTCGAAACCGTTGAATGGGAGGCCGCGAAGGCGCCCGCCCGCTCCGAGACGGCCGCGTCGCCGCCGGCAAGGTCGGGTCTTTCTGGATTCGGCGCGGGAATTCTCGACGATGCCGAGCTTGTCGCGCCGGTGGATGCCAGTGCCGAGGTCGAGCATCCGCAGACCTCCTCCGAGACGGCAGACCAAGAGGAAGAGCGAAAGGGGCGACGGCGGCGGCGACGCCGCAAGCCGAAGAGCCATCCGGAAGAGGTCGGCGGCGGCGAAATGGGGGAAGCGGTCGCGCAGGCCGGCGGGGAGCCTGCCACGGAGGAGGCGGAACAGGCGGGGGAAGAGGAGCGTTCGCACCGCCACGGACGCCGGCGAGGCTCGCAGAGCCGGCCCGATCGTCAAGAGGATCGAGTTGTAAGCGCCGTTCCAGCGCAATTGCCAGACAATGCCGAGTTGGCAGGTGGTTTCGAAGACGACCTGTTGGACCACGATGGCGACATGGCAGAGACGGGTGATCTTGACCTTGATGAGGATGAGACGGACACCAGGCGTGGCGGCAAGAAGATCACGCATCGTGGGATCCCGAGCTGGCAGGAATCGGTCGGCTTCATCATCGACTCGAACATGGAGGCCCGTTCCAAGAGAGACGAGTCCGGCGGCGCGCGCCATCGGCCTCCCCGCCGGCGCGGGGGAGACAAGGCTGGCAACCGCGACCGGTTCTAAGCGTTCCGCCTGATTCGCATCTGTTGCCACTGCCCGCCACCGGGCCAACGCGCCGGGTTGCCGCTGGAGCGGTCGAGGCGTTTCGTCTTTTTTTGGGCTCCATCCGCATCGCCGCGCAATGGGGCTGCGGAGGAGCACCATGCAACACAGACCATTCCACTTGCGGGACTTGGACCTGCTCCGTGACGAACTGGACGAATTGGGGTTAAGCCTGCCGCTCGAGAGCGACCTGGCGCCGCTTTCCGAGCAAGTGCGGATTGGAGATCGCCAGACGGCCAATCGGTTCATCGTGCAGCCGATGGAGGGATTCGACTCGGCCGACAATGGCGGTCCGGGCGAGCTGAGCTTCCGCCGTTACGCACGGTTCGCTTCGGGCGGCTCGAGCCTGCTCTGGTTCGAGGCAACCGCCATTCTGCACGAGGCTCGTTCAAACCCCCGGCAGCTTTGGCTGCACGCGGGCAGCGTCGACCTCTTCGCCCGGCTGGTGGAGGCCACCCGCAAAACCGCCCGAGAGGCTCTCGGCCGCGAGCTGATTCTCGTCGTGCAACTGACCCACTCGGGGCGGTACAGCAGGCCGGGGGGCGTTGCCCGGCCGATAATCGCGCACCATAGCGGGGTTCTTGATCCGCGACACGGCCTCCCGGCCGACTATCCGCTGGTTACCGACGAATACCTCGACCGTCTTCAAGACACCTACGTCGAGGCGGCCAGGCTGGCTGCCCGAGCGGGCTTCGACGGCGTGGACGTCAAGAGCTGCCACCGCTACCTGGTTTCGGAGCTGCTGGCCTCCCACGCGCGCGAAGGCAAGTATGGCGGGTCGTTTGAGAACCGCACCCGTTTTCTCCGCGAGGTCATGGGGCGGATTCGCGATGAAGTCCCCGGGGTGTTCGTGACCACGCGGATGAACGTCTACGACGCCATTTCGTATCCCTACGGGTTCGGCGTGTCCACGGAAGACTACCGCGAGCCAGACCTCCGCGAGCCGATCGACTTGATCCGCGGCCTCCGCCGGTTCGACATGCCGCTGGTCAATGTCACGATCGGCAATCCTTATTACAACCCCCACTACGGGCGCCCTTTCGACCGCCCGGTTGCCGGCGGGGGGGCTCCGCCCGAACACCCGCTCGAGGGCGTGGCGCGATTCATCCACATCACGCGCCAGATTCAGGAGTCGGTCGGCGACCTGCCGGTCGTTGGCGGAGGTTACGGCTGGCTGCGTCACTTGATGCCTTACGTTGCCGCGGGCGTCGTGCGCCGCGGCTGGGCCACGTTGATCGGCCAGGGGCGCGGCGCGTTTGCCTACCCCGATTCGGTCAACGACATCCTCAACAAGGGAGCGATGGACCCGAACAAGACCTGCGTCACCTGTTCCGGATGCACGCAGATCATGCGCGACGGCGTGGAGACGGGGTGCGTGGTCCGCGACCCGGCCGTCTATGCCGTCAGCTACAAGTTGGCGCGCCGATTCGCCCTGGATCACCTCCGCCGCGAGGCCCAGCGATGCCGCGACTGCGAATTCGCCACCTGTACCCAGAACTGCCCCGCCCGGGTCGACGTGCCGGCGTTCGTTCGGGCTTTCGCCGATGGCGAGATTGGCCGGGCTTATGATGTTCTCCGCCAGCGAAACGTCCTGCCCGAGATGTGCGCTTACATTTGCCCCGCGGAGGTCCAGTGTGAAGGGGGCTGCCTGGAGCGCATTTTCGACCAGTGCGCGTTGCCGATTCGCGACATCCAATTGGTCACCAGCCGCGTGGCGCGCGCCGAGGGTCTGGCCGGCGTCCGTTTGCCCGAAAGGCCCTCGGGCAAGGGGGTGGCGGTTGTCGGCGGCGGGCCGGCCGGGTTGGCGTGCGCGATCCGGCTGCTGGAGAAGGGGCACAGCGTCGAAATCTTCGAAAAAAGCGAAAAACTCGGCGGTACCCCGCAGTGGATCATTCCCGGCGGCCGCTACGAAGACGCCACGGCCGAAGTCGAGGCGATCCTCCAGCCGGCCAAGGAGGCCGGGCGGCTCAACATCCGCCTGAATTGCACCTTCGGCCAGGACGTGGGGCTCGAAGAGCTGCTGGCGAAGCACGATGCCGTTTTCCTTGCCCTCGGCCTCGGAAAATCAGCCTCGCTCGGCCAGGCTCACGGAGTCGTCGACGCCCTCACCTTCCTGCAAGATGTCAAAAACGGCAAAATCTCCGCCCTGCACGGAAAGGTGGCCGTCCTGGGAGCGGGCAACACCGCGGTGGACGCCGCCGTCACCGCCAAGCAGCTCGGCGCCGACGATGTTTTCGTGATCTATCGCCGCTCCTTCACGGAGATGCCGGCTTGGCCGAGCGAACAGGAGCGGTTATTCGGCTCGGGCAGCCACGTCCTCATTCTGACGCAGCCGGTCGGATACGAAGTCGACGACAGCGGCAAGCTGGCCGGGCTGAGGATCGCGCGGACGGAATTGGGCTCACCCGACGCCTCGGGCCGCCGCCGCCCGATCGTGATTCCCGGCAGTGAAAGCGTGATGGCCGCCGACCTGGTGATCGAGGCGATGGGGCAGGGAATTCCGCCGCAGCTCCGCCAGAGTCTCGGGAGCGTGACGCTCACTAACCACGGTCTGATCGCCACGCAGCCGGGATCGCAGGCCACAAGCACCCCGCGAGTCTTCGCCGGCGGCGACCTGGTCAACGGCGGGACGACCGCCGTGCGGGGCATCTCCGAGGGGATGCGGGCGGCGGATGAGATCGACGCGTTGTTCGCCCACCCGTAGGGTGGTCCAACGCGGCCCATTCCACAGAGCCCCGAACCGGCATCACGCGTGCCCCCCCCAGACAACGCCGGCAGCGCCACGGCGGCAGCGGCGGCCCACCGCGATGCGGCTGCCAAAACTGTCATCACTTGTTGCCAAGAATGTCGCACTATGCCACAGCCCCGCGCCGTCCCAGGGCCGGAAATGTGCGGAAAAGTGCGGAAA
>JAMOAF010000714.1 GCA_023621895.1 Planctomycetota bacterium | reverse complement strand
TACCGGCGGCGCGGTGCATTTTCGCAACGCTGAAGACTGCGATCACGTGTTGCTCTACGACCCTGTGGTCTGCGGCGCGCTGATGGCTTCCAACAGCGGCGGCATCGTCAATGCCATCTGTTTTGAGGGCAATCCCATCCTTGGGCCCATCGAAAAGACGTATGTGCGCGGAGAAAGCGCCGACGCCTACGGTTATCGAGGCAAGGGGCTCCGTCATTTCGGCATCGTTCACGAGGATGACGCAGACCTGCTTGTGAACGGGCTCCTCGACGACCTCGCCTATCCCGAGGCGGCTGGAAGCATCACCCTGCACCACGGATGCAACGCGGTCCATGTCGGGGACCTCATCGAGATTCGCGGCGCGCCGGTGCGCCGGCTCGACCCGCCTCTCGAGAGCGAATGGGGCGGACGGTTCGCGGGGCGTCTTGTGAGACGGGTGAACCGTGTCACCCACCGGTTCTCGGGCCGCGCCGTTACGACCACGCTCGGGTGCGCGCCGCCCCTGCGCTCGGCCGCGAATCCCTTGCGGCGCATGACACAACACGAGGGGACCGAGACGTCCCTGTCTCAGTTTCGATTGGATGCCGTGTCGGCGGGCCTGGATCTGGTCCATCATCTGGATTGACTACGGAGGGCTGTCTGACGACGGCCTCAGCGGGGAACATCATGGCGATACGCGGAAAAGGATATATCAAGACTTCCTGGGCTTTTCAGGAACGGCCCGTAGCCTCGGCGAAACTCAACACGTGGGACGGCCGCATCGAGGCCGCATTCGAACTTCTTATGAATCTCGCGAGCCTGGCGTGGGGCGGCGGCGACGGCGTGCTCCGAAACGCGGCGGACGGCGATCTGGGCGTGGTGGCGGCCTCACCGCCGGGCATGTCCGTTACGGTCTCGCCGGGGTATGCCTTTATCAACCGGTTTCCGTTCCGCCTCGAGGCCCCGGCCAGCCTGGGAGGGATTGCCGCGCCCGCGGCCTATCCGCGCATCGACCTTGTGCAGGCGCGGCTTGACACGTGGGACGTAACCATCAAGCCGGGCGCCGAGTCGGCTTCGCCCTCGCCCCGCGCGCCCGATACCGCGTGCCTCGCGCTGGCGGAGCTGTATCTGCGGCCGGGCATGACAGGGGTCCTTGATGCCGACGACGGCGTAAACGGATATATCCGGGATGTCAGAACGTATGTGTAACCGGCGAAACGACGTGCGATTGTTGACCAGCCTCGACGGGCAGGACGTGTCGCATTTCCGGCTACGCGAATTCGAGAACGCGGCGGGACTGGCCATGGTGCATCCGGCGCTTCTCGAATCTCTGGAGCGTACCCGGCGGGACCTCTGCGAGATGGCCGGCGAAACCGTGTGGCTCATCATCACGGACGCCGTGCGCACCGAGGCCGATCTGCGCCGCCTGGCCGCCCGCTACGGCTGGGCGGACCAAGGAGGAACGGTCGCGCGCAACTCGAAACATCTGGCGACATTCGGCGGCATCGCGGCCGACCTCGTGGCTGTGAACGCGCGAACCCGCGAACGCGTTCCCCAGAAGATTGTCGGAACCGTGTGCCGCCGCCACTTCGATTGGGTAAAGGATGACTACAACGACGGGCACGTTCATGCGGACAACCGCGACCGCGCAACCCCGCATGCGTGACCGGGAGGATACCATTCGTGACGGCAAACGACGCGATTCATACGGAGCAGGGACTTCTGCTCCTTGGCACCGTGCTGGCCGGGGTGTGGTCCCTGTTCAAATCGACCGAGCTGTATGCCCGCCTGCACCGGCGGCGCTGCGAACGCGCTCTGCTGGCCCTCGAAGCGGGCGTCATGAACACCTACGAAACCTACGTGCGTGAGATCAAGGCGTCGCGCGAAGACGGCAAGCTGACTTCCGAGGAGCGCCGTGAAGCCCGGCGCCGCGCCAAGAACTACGCCCTCGATCTGGCACGGAGCGAAGGGCTCGACATCGCCCGCGAACTCGGCCATACCTACCTGGACGCATGGCTGGAACGACTCGTGCGAAAACTCAAGAACTGACCTCGTCCGCCTTCTCCCCTGCCTCACGCGGGCGCCCCGGCACCGGGGCGCCCGCCTCGCCGTCTCCCGCGCGGGACGGACCCGTGTCGTCCCGTCTTGGCCGGGCTCCCGGTGGCGTCAGTCGTTGGCGGTCACCCCTCGTTGATGGCCTGTTTGAGGCGGCGTATGGCGGCGGGGATATCGTTAAAGCCCCAGACGTTCCGGCCCATGGTGGCGCCCGCGGCGCCGGCGCGTCCCACGTCACGGGCGAGCTGGGCCGCTTCATCGAGCGTAGCGCACCGCGGCCCCCCAGCGGAGACAACCGGCACGGGGATGTCGGCTACGATGTCGCGGAACGAAGCCACATCGCCCGTATAGGGAACTTTGACGAGATCGGCGCCCATTTCGAACCCGGCGCGGGCCGCGTAATGAACGTGCTCGGGGTCGTGCACCACCGAGTGCTTCTCGTCGCCGCTCTCGAGGGGATAGATGTGCGGGATCACAGGAAGGCCGAACGGCGCGGCGCACCGCACCACCTCGGCGAGGTGGCGCATGTAGGCGAGTTCCAAGTCGCCATACACAAACATTGCCACGGCGATCGCGTCGGCGCCGAGGCTCAGGGTCTCCTCGACGGTCGCGGTATCAGCGAAACTCGGCTCATCAGGCCGCAGGGCCATCGACTGAATGATGAGCGGGACGCGCCCCGCGTACGGGGTCATGAGGCGAATCGCGGCGCCCTTGTTCATCGTCACCGCGTCGGCCTCGCCCGCGATAACCTGTTCCAGGGTGGAAGCGATGCGCCGCAATTCCAGCGGAAAGCCTATCGGGTAGTTGATCATGTGATCGACGGCCACGGTCAGCACGCGCCGGGTCCGCCCTGCGAGAATGCGGTTCAGTCGGGTCGCTTTTCCAAGTGCGCTCACGGTATCTGCCTGCCTTTCTTCCAACCCTCCCCGGTATCGGCCTATGGTACGGCAACAGTGGCGTGTTCGCAAACATGCGGGCCCGAATGCGGCCGCCAAACGAGCCGGGCGCCCATGGCTTTCCCATAGGACTCCCGTGGGGGTCTTGGAAAGCGGCGTGCCTGGCTCTGCGCTCTCTAGGCGGCCGGGGTTTGCAGCGCGTTGAGTTTGCGAAGGGCGCTGTAGCCGCTGAACATCAGGAAGAGCGCGAAGGCATGAAAACCAAGGCCCAGCCAGTCGGGTTCTCCGATGAAGAGCAGACCGATGTACAGGAGGGCGTCCAGGAGGTAAATGATCATGCCGATGACGTAG
>JAMOAF010000457.1 GCA_023621895.1 Planctomycetota bacterium | reverse complement strand
CTTGCGGGGATCGATGACCCAGACCAGGTCTTTATGGGTCCAAGGCCCGACCACCAGCCGGCATTTTCCCCGCGCCGCCGGTCCGCCCTGGTTTTGGATCGTTGTGAAGGAATCGAGCGTGCCTTGCAGGAAGGCGTCGTGCCAGCCGCCGATGAAAAGTCCCGGGGCGTTGACCTGCTCGGCTTGCGGAAGACAATTCCGCCGCGTCCAGAACGAGTCGTATGTCGGGTGAGCGAGGATCGCTTCCATGTTGTTTTTCGCAAAGGGCATTTCCGCAAGCCAGCCTTCGACGGCTTCTTTCCGCAACGCGCCCCCCTGAAAGACCGCCTGGGCGAACATGTCGGACGGGGCCATTGCGATCATCTGGGCCTTTAGCGCCGCCGGCGCGCCGGGGGCGAGCAGGTTCTGCGTGATACCCATTGCCGATGGGCCCCAAGTGAACACCTGGCCGTTGCACCAGGCTTGGCGCGCGATCCAGCGAACCGTCGCCTGGCCATCCCGGCTTCCGGTCCAACCGTCATGTTCAAACAGGGGCGTTGCGTATTGTGTGCGACCGGAACTCCGCTCGTCGCTTCCGGGTTCCGGTCCGGCAATGATTGCCCGCAGGTGTACGCGGCTTGAACCGCGAATCTCTTGAACGACAAGGCCGAACCCCTCGCGGCAGGCGAACCGGGCTTCGAGCCGGCCGAATTGATCCAGCGGATAGGGCGTGCGGATGAGAATCACCGGGCAGCGGGCCTTGGGAAACCGCGGCAAGTAGACATTCGTTGCAAGCCGCAGCCCATCACTCATCGGCACCAGGCAGCAGAAGTCGCGGACTCCCACTGCTCCGCTCGCCGTCGACGCCAGAACGAACCAGGTGGCCAGTGCGAACAGGAGAAGCCGAACGATCCCGGCCTGCCTGCCGGCGGTTGAATGCTGCGTGGGCATGGCGATGCTCCCGGTTGTCTTTTCAGCCCGATTCCGGCGGCCCCCGCGTGCATTGCAGGAATCGTGTTGAAGGGGCCCTCAACACCCAAATATAGATCACGCACGACGAAAAGAGCGCATTTTCCCGGCCTGAAATCGTCTACGGGGCCTGCCGCGGCAACGTCGGCGGCGCTGGCTGCTGGCGGACCGTGCCGGAACTCGGCCGCATCGCCGGTTTGGCCTGATTCTATTGGGGCGGACTACCGGTTTCGGCCGCGCCACCAGACCGCTGCGAAGATCGCGGCGGAGCAGCTCGCCCCGCCAAGAATTCCGACCCATTTGCCGAATCCCAGGCCGGCGGGCAGGTAACCGCCAACCAGGGCAAGTCCGGCCACGGCCAGGCTGTAGGGCAGTTGGGTCCGCACGTGGGCAAGGTGATCGCAGGCGCTGGCGGCCGAGCTCATGATCGTCGTGTCGGAAATCGGCGAGCAGTGGTCGCCGAAGATCGCCCCGTCGAGGATCGCGGCGATGGTCACGACCGTCACAGGACCGTAGACGTGGTTGTCCAGCGCGAAGGCGACCGGGACCGCCGTCGGAATGAGGATCGCCATCGTGCCCCAACTCGTCCCGGTTGAGAACGACGTTGCGCCCGCGACCGTGAAGACCAGAGGCGGAAACAGCCACGGTGGAATTGCCCCTCCGAGCTGGGCGCCGAGGAATTCGCCGGTCCGGAGCTCGTCGCACGCCCCCTTGAGCGACCAGGCGAGAATCAGCACGCTCACCGGCATCGTGGCGGCCTTGAGCCCCGCCCAGAGCGAGCGGAGAATCGCCGGGGCGGAAATTCGAGCGAGCAGGAGCGAAAACAGGCAGGCTGCCACGAGCCCGCTGCCCGACGCCCAGGCCAGCAACGGGATGCTCTTGGCCGTGCTGAACACCTCGCGCCACGCGGACAAGCGCAGCGGGGCGATCGGATCAGCCGCCAGGAACCGGCCTCCGCCGCCCGAGAACCACATGCTGCCGATGAACACACCGAGCATTACGAACATCGGCGCCAGCGCGGTCGCGGCGTGGATTCTCGCGCCCGGAGAGGGCTCCGCCGAGGAGGCCTGCAACGGGCTCAAGACCCAGCCGTCGCCCGACACCTTCCCCTGCCGCGACGCACGGCGCTCGGCCGCCGCCATCGCGCCGAAATCCAGGCCGGATACCGCGTTGAACACAACGAAGCCGATCATCGTGATGCAGTAGAAGCGAAACCCCAGCGCGTCGAGAAACATCGCGTAGCCGGTCCGGCCGATCTGGAGTGTGCCGGCGATATCGCCCAACAGCCCCACTTCGTAGCCGATCCACGTGCTGATCAGGGCGATCCCGGCGACGGGCGCAGACGTCGCGTCAACCAGAAAGGCCAGCTTCTCGCGGCTTACCCGGTGCCGGTCGGTAACCGGCCGCATGGTTGCGCCGACGATCATCGTGTTGGCGTAATCGTCGATGAAGACTGCCAGCCCGGCCAGGAAAGTCACCACCTGGGCCGACCGGCGGCCGCGGGCGAACCGGCTCAGCCAGTCGGCTACTCCCTGCAAGCCACCGCCGGTGAGCACGACGGTGATCGCCGCCATGATCAGGACCACGTAGAGCAGGATGAGCTGCGAATCGGTGACGCGAAATGACCCTGGCGCGAGGATTGAGAACTCGGGTGACATGACGGAAAGCCAGAGAAACCGCACTGCCTTCCATACGCCGCCGCCCACGGTCGCCAGCGGGTTGGTGGTCGCCGACCAGGCCGAGAGCCACCCTCCCGCGAATACGGCTGTCAGCAGGCTGGCCAGCATCCGCCCGGTGAGCAGCGCGGCGATCACCGCCAACAGCGGCGGCACGATGCTGTACCAAGGCGCGTCGGTCACCGGCCGGGCCACCGATGCGGCACAGGCCGCCGCCGAAACCCCGATCAGGATTGCCAGGGCGAGGAGGGCTCTTGCACGATTTGGCCGGCCGCCGGTCAAGGGATTCATCCATTCTCTGCCAGAACTGCGTTCCATGTCCGCGGTGCAAACTACCGGTTTCCCGACCCGGCTGTCAACAGCTTCGGGCCCTCTCTTCCGCTTCGATTCCAGCCGGGCTATGCTGGAACACGGTGCAGTATTCTTGCTTGCCGCCGCGCTCGTGGCCGCGGTTGTCACGCGGGCTGCAACCAGAGTCTTCCTCGATGATGCTCGTTGATCTTGACGCCGCCAGAGGGCCGAGCATCGCCTCCCCAGCCGACAACTCGCCGCAGCGCATACAATTGGAGATCGAGGTGGCATACCTCTGGATGCTGGTTTCCGCCTTTTCCTTCGCAACGATGGGAGCGCTGGCCCATGCGCTCCGCGACAACGTGGACTGGCA
>JAMOAF010000819.1 GCA_023621895.1 Planctomycetota bacterium | reverse complement strand
GAGCGGCCACAGTTTGACCTTGGTCGGAATGCGCCCTAGGGTTTCCTTGGAAGGATCAGGCAGCCTCGTCCAAAACGCCCAGCAGTAGGATTCATGCCTGGATTGCGCGCCACGGAGCAGCCTGTTCTCTTCGATGCTGGCACCCACGCACGCTCAAGACAATGACCGACACCACGGATTCGCAAGCCAGTCTTTTCCCGCTCGGAAGCGGCATTTCGTTGCCGGCGCCACCGCCTGAATCGATCTCGCGGCTGGCGACCTTGCTGGCCGAATTGGAGCCCAGCGTGCGCGCCGCGGCGAATGCCGGCGCGGCGGAGGCCGCCGCCCGGTCGGCCGGCGCCCCGCGCGGCGCGGCCAACAGTCTCTACGTGGCCCTGCGCTGCAAATCAGTCCGGACTGCCTCGCACGGCCTGCGAGTTGCCCTGATTGCTTCCGGGTGGGCCACCGAGCTTAACTTGCCGGACCACGAGCGCGAGGCAATCGAGATCGCCGCGCTGCTCCACGACGTGGGCATCCTCGGCCTGCCCGATGAAATCCTCAGCAAGCCCGGCAACCTCGACCCCGACGAATCGCGCCTGATGAACCAAGCGCGGAAGATGAGCGCCACAATTCTCCGCCAGGCCTCCGCCGATCCACGCGTTGAGGAGATCGTCGAGCACGTCCCCGCCTGGTACGACGGATCGCGTCCGGCTTATCCGCTCCGCGGCGAGGCGATTCCTCTCGGATCGCGGCTGATCTCGATCGTCGAAGCGTTCGACGCAATGATCACCGAACAGGTCTATCGGCCCGCCATGTCGCTCGAGCGCGCCGGGATCGAGCTGTTCCGCTCTGCCGGGACCCAATTCGACCCGGCGCTGGTCAACCTGTTCGCCCGATTCCCGGCGAGCACGCTCGGGCAATGTCGCCAGGAGGCGTCCGGGCGCAAAATCCGCTCGCTGGCGCCCGAAATCTCCAATTCCTACTGGGCCTTGACGGACTGCTCCTCGCACGCCGGCGACCGCCCCGACATGCGGCTCTTCAAGGACAGGCTGCTCGACAACATGCATGACGCGGTTGTCTTCATCGACTCCTCGCTGCGGATTCTCCGTTGGAACCACGGCGCGGAGCGGCTGACCGGCATTGCCGGCCCGAGCATCTGCGATCGCCTCTGGGCGCCGGGGCTGCTCAGCATGCGCAGCGAGAGGGGAGACGCCATCGGCGAAGACGAATGCCCTGTGAACAACGCGATCGTCTCCGGCGCGCAGTCGCTGCGCCGCCTGAGCATCACGGCCCGAACCCGCGACCGGGTAGCGGTCGATAGCCACACGATCCCCGTTGCCGATTCCCATGGGGCGATTCTCGGCGCCGTCCTTGTTCTCCACGACGCATCCCCGGAAATCTCGCTCCAAGAGCGCTGCCAGAGCCTGCACGCCAAGGCGACGCGGGATCCGCTCACGCAAGTCGCCAATCGCGCCGAGTTCGACCGCGTATTTGAGCTCTTCGTCAAGACCCACCGGCAGCAGCAGGTTGCGTGCAGCCTGATCATCTGCGACCTCGATTTCTTCAAGAGCGTCAACGACACCTACGGCCATCAGGCCGGCGACGAAGTGATCAAAAGCCTGGCCACCCTGTTGAAATCGTCCTGCCGACCCGGCGACCTGGTGGCCCGCTACGGAGGAGAGGAATTCGTGCTGCTGTGCGCCGATTGCGGCAACGGGGCGGCTGCCCGAAGGGCCGATCAGATTCGCAGCCGGCTCGCCCAGACACCGCAGCGATCCCTCGGCGGCCGCGCCGTGACGGCGAGTTTCGGAGTCACCGAAATCCAACCCGGCGACACCGCCGAGACGATGCTCCGCCGAGCCGACCGCGGATTGCTGACTGCCAAGGAAAAGGGCCGCAATACCGTGGTCCAGTTGGGCGCCGGCTCGAGAAGCTCGGAATTCAGCGAGGAACCGGCGACCTGGGGCCGGGCCGACGGCGGTAAGGCGGTCTGTTTCTTCGCCTCGTTGGCCACTCCCATGCCGCCGGCGGTTGCCCGCGAGAAACTTGCCGGCTTCATCGCCGACCACCAGGCCAAGGTGGCCAACCAGGGCGAGACCGACATCACGCTGGTGATCACCAACGGCGGCCTGCCGCGGCGCCGCCGTGGCGACCGGAGCATCTCTCTCGTGGTTGCCTTGAAAATTCGAACCGGCGCCGAGTCGAAACAACTCGGCGGCACGCCGCAGCCGGCGGTTCAGACCGAGATCGAGGTGACGGTCCGCCCACGGCGCAATCGCGACCGCCGCCGAAGCGCCGTTGAAGACGCCGCCCGACAACTGACCGCCAGCCTTCGATCCTATCTCGGCGCACGCGAGAACCCGTGCCTCTGGCGGTCAGCAACTGCTCGGTCTGAATAGCAGGGAATCAGCCGGGTCGGTTGACACGGCAGCCAGCCCCCTCTAAACTTGCTGGTTTGTGTATTGGCTGAATGCACCCGGTCGATTCGGCTTTGCCGGCTCAGGGGGCCTCGACGACCGGCGGCAGCCCTCGCGGGCAGCCAATCGCCGCCCCGCCCGCGAGCCGGCGGATGTTTCTGGCCGCAACACCTCAGCAGGAAACGCTCGTACGATGGCAGTCCCCAAGCGCAGACACTCGAATTCCAGGACGGGCTCCCGGCGTGCTCACGACCGGAAGAAGCCCCCTCAATTGAACTACTGCACGGAGTGCAGCAATGTGGTGCCGCCGCACGCCGTTTGCCCCAACTGCGGCCACTACATGGGTCGCAGAGTTGTCGAACCGAAGTCTTGAACCATCCGCGCACGGGGCAATTGCCGCGCCGGTTGACGTGTTGGCAATCCGGGCATTGAAGCACGTCGCCGGGGATCGCGTTCTCAGAGGGTTTACACCGTGAGTCGGATTGCATTCTTATTCTCCGGGCAAGGGGCGCAGAGCGTCGGCATGGGACGGCGGCTCTACGAGACCGTTCCCGGCGCGCGGCAGCTCTACGATCGTGCGGGCGAGATTCTCGGCTACAATCTGGCGAAGCTCTGTTTTCACGGGCCGGCCGAACAATTGGATTCGACGATTTGCAGCCAGCCGGCACTGTTCGTGACCAGCCTGGCGGCGCTGGAGTCGTTGCGTTCGGAGTCGCCCGAAGTCGTGCTGGCCTGCGAGGCCGCCGCCGGCCTGAGTCTGGGCGATGCAGGAAGCGGCCGACGCGACTCCCAGCGGGATGGTCAGCATCCTTGGCCTGGAGCGGGTCGAGGTGGAAGCCCTTTGCGAACGCGCCCGGCAGGGCCAGGTCTTGGAGATCGCGAACCTGCTCTGCCCGGGCAATATCGCCGTCTCCGGCGTCAACGAGGCCTGCGAGCGCGCCGCGGAAGCGGCCGGCGGAGCCGGCGCGATGAAAGCCGTCCCCCTGGCGGTTGCCGGGGCGTTTCATACGGAAATCATGCGGCCGGCCGACGAGCGGCTCGCCGAGGCGCTGGAAGGGGTCGTGCTCCGGAAACCGAATATCCCTGTGATCTCCAATGTCGATGCCCGGCCCCATGATGATCCGGAGGAAATCCGCCAACTCCTGATCAAGCAGGTCCTCCAACCCGTCCTCTGGGAGGATTCCATGCGGTATTTGCTCAGCCAGGGCTTCGACCAATTCTATGAAGTCGGCCCCGGACGGGTCCTCCGCGGACTGCTGCGGAGAATCGATCGAAAGGTCTCCTGCCAAACCATGGATGTCTAGGAGCCTCAATCGAGCTGGCCGATTCGACCAAATCGTCGGGTGCCGCCGGGCATCCAAGTCGGGGAGCATTAGTGATGAGTGAAAAATCAAATCGGCGCTTGTCCGTCGACCTTGCCGACCAGGTGGCAATCGTGACCGGGGCCGGCCGCGGCCTGGGACAGGCCATTGCCAGAGATTTCGCAGCGAGCGGCGCCAAAGTGGCGTGTGTCGACGTGAACGAAGGTTTGCTCACCGAGACGGTCGAGTTGATCAACGCCGCCGGGGGCGTGGCGGCGGGCTTTCCGTGCGACGTCACCAACAGCCAGCGCGTCACCGAGGTGGTCGGCGAGGTTGTTGGCAAATGGGGACGGTTGGACATCCTCGTCAACAATGCCGGGGTGACGCGGGACAATGTCGTCTTGCGGATGAAGGATGAGGAATGGGACCTGGTGCTCGGCATCAACCTCCGCGGCACGTTCCTGTTCACGCGCGCGGCGGCCAAACCGATGATCAAGGGCAAACGGGGCCGGATCATCAACATCGCCAGCGTCTCGGGAATGATGGGCAATCCCGGTCAGGCCAACTACTCAGCGTCGAAGGCGGGGGTTATCGGACTGACGCGCACGGTCTCGCGTGAGTTGTCGAAACGCAACATCACGGTCAACGCCGTCGCCCCGGGATTCATCGCCACCGACATGGCGGCAAAGCTCGGCGAAGAAGTTATCGAACAGATCAAGGCGGAGACGCCGCTGGGCCGGCTTGGCTCCCCCCAGGACGTAGCGGACGCCGTTCTCTTTCTCGCCAGCGACGCTGCCAGTTTCATTACCGGGCACGTCCTGGTGGTCGATGGGGGGCTAACGGTTTAGAAGCCGATTTTCGGACAATCCGGGGTGGCTGATTTCCCACCTCGGGCGGTCCTGGGCGTGGTCGTGCGGCGGGCTTTAAACCGCGCAGGCTGCCCAGAATGGCCGGCCCTGATATAGACAACCACCGGAAAAGTCGCTATATCTTGAGGGTCTGGACGGAGGTCGAGCGAGTGTCTTGGTTTGGCGTCGCCGCTGAGGCGCCGGCAGTTGCCGATGCCGAGGCGACGTTTGCACGATTGGTGTTTTGGACAGATTCTGTATCAGAGCGGAAGCGACCCTTCGCGGCCGCGATTTCGAGGAAGCTAGGAGGACCGGAAAGGTGGCCTCAGTTGAAGAACGAGTCATTGACATTGTCACCGAGCAGTTGGGCGTGGACAGGGGCCAGGTGAAGCGCGAAACGCACTTCGTGAACGAC
>JAMOAF010001119.1 GCA_023621895.1 Planctomycetota bacterium | reverse complement strand
AACGCCGCAATCGTCGGCATCTTCGCCATCATCCGGTAAATGGCCAACTGCCGCTGCTCGGGATCCCTTGGATCGAGCGTGTCGGGCGAGTAGATCGCCAGCGCGCCGACCACGGAGCTGAGGATCGCCATCGGATGGGCATCCGGCGGAAAACCGGCGAAGATTTGCCTCATGCCTTCATGCAGGAGGGTATGGACGCGGATGCTCGCGCGGAAATGCTCCAACTCGTCGGCGGTCGGCAGTTCCCCGTAGATCAGCAAGTAGGCCGTTTCGGTGAAGTCGCAGCGCTCGGCCAGTTCCTCGATCGGATAGCCGCGATATCGCAAAATCCCGTTGTCGCCATCAACGTGAGCGACCTCGCTCACGCACGAGCCGGTGTTCCCATAGCCGTCGTCGAGCGTGATGTGCCCCGTCTGCGCCAGGAGCTTTGAAATGTCGATCGCGCGGTGCCCTTCCGTCCCTTCGCGGATCGGCAATTCATATTCACGGCCTTCGATGATCAATTTGGCGGCGTCGCTCATATTTAGCACCTCAACACGAGCCAGGGCATGGGATCGGCCATTGCGCTGCCGGCCGGTCGTGGGAGAACCACCCCATTGGGGGCCGCTTGCGCCCGAACCAATCCATTTTTCCGAAAGACCAAAACAGCTTGAGCCAGTCAACTCTATTCATCAGCCAGGGGGGCGACAATTGCCCGGCAAACGGCTTGCTGTAACAGCCTGCCGGAAATGGAGTTGCGTCCCGTTTTCTCTGAGCGGATCGCGCCCGGCACTTCACCCGGTCGAGAGTAGGTCACTGTATGAGACCGCGACGAGATCAGTCGACGAGATCGCAAATCGTTGGCTCAGGTCGGCCAACTGGGCCCGCGCGGCCTGGTCGTCGATGCCATGCGAGACGACCGCTTCGAATTCGAGAAACGTGCCCAGATTCTCCACTTCGTCGAGGTGGATTCGCACGTTTTGAAACAGATAGATCTCCCGCCGTTTTCGCACGATGCACCAGACGCCCAGGGCCGCTTCCAGCGCGCCTTTGAGCGTTTCCGGATTGGAGATCGGCACGAGCCGGTAATCGCTGGCTCGGGCGTCCTGCCGATCCGCACGGCGGTACCAGATGAGTTGCGCCGGGACATGGCCGCCCTGGCGGAGCTTTAATCGGCCCGAAGTGCAGCGGAAATACGTGTCGGTTTGCTCCTGGACACCGAGGTCCATGGTGGCGATTTCGCGGGCGATGCGGCGGATCCTATCCAGATCGGTCACGCGGGCCTTCAGTTCCATGTTGCGCACGGTGAGAACCTTTCAACGGCAGAGCGGCTTGCCGGTCAGCGCAACTGGCCATCGAGCGGCGTAACGTGCCTGGCCGTGACGAGCCTCGCCTGCCGCTCGGGGATGTAGCCCAAGGCGCCGTGCACGCCAACCCGGCTCCCCACATAGTACCGCAGGTTCAAGCCGGGCGCGGGCGTCACGTAGCATTCCACTTTGCCCTCGTCGTTGACCAGCGCGTACTGCGGTGCGCCGAGATCGGAGGCAACGACTCGGGCCAGCCGGCCCATGCCGTCGAATCGCCGGGCCGCGGTCCCCTCCGCCAAGGGTGGCGCGTGCTCGGACGATGCGACTCCCGCTGCCCGCATCCCCTCCAGCCGTTCTTCCCGCCGGTCGAGTTCAACTTCATTTTCGACGAACTGCGCGTAACGATTCTTGATGTCCGCCGATCGTGCGATCTTGTTCAAGACCAGGCGGACCTTGCCACGTTCGACGGCCGTCTGCGCCCGCTCCATGAGCGCCTGGGCCTGAATCTCCAACTCGGCAAACGACCAGGCGGTCGGCTCTTCGGCCAGCATTTGCGAGAGTTGCAGTTCGAGCCGATCGAGCGCCTCGCCAAACGGCAACCGGGGCGCGATTGCCGGCAAACGCCCGGCCGGCGACTCGCTGCTCTGTTGTTTCTCGCGCTGGTTCAACTCCGGGATCCCGGGCGAGACATAGCCTGGCGACCCGCCAGGGTCCGCGGCAGCCTGCCGGTCTTTCTCGACCGTTTCGTGGCTGGTCAACCGTTCGGATGGAGCCGGTGGCGGACCGGGACTGGAACTGGGGCTTCCCGCCGGCACCCAACTGGCAAGCGTGCCCTCGTGCTCCGCCGCTTTGGCGAGCGGTTTGGCGGTCAGCGTCTCCGCGCTCGGCAGCAGCGCCGGTTGGTCGGCGGCAAGCAACTCGTCGCCGGCGGCTCTGGCCTCCGGGTCGCCGAGCGCTTCCGGCTCGCGGTTGTCGCCGATTGCGGCCCGTGCCGCGGGCGCTACCAA
This sequence comes from Planctomycetota bacterium, assembly GCA_023621895.1. Lineage (GTDB taxonomy): Bacteria > Planctomycetota > Planctomycetia > Pirellulales > Thermoguttaceae > JAAYCB01. The sequence continues at coordinate 999 of JAMOAF010001119.1, read as the reverse complement.
CGGGCTCGTGTTCTCCGGGGCACTGCGAATTCCGGAGGTCATGTAGTCGGGGTCCACAAGCCGGCCGAAGACCCAGCGGAACTCGCCGGCGGGCGGCGCGATCTTGTACCATTTACCGGCATCCGCGGTGCCGGAGAACTGTTTTTCACCCAAAATCTCAACGACCTCGCCCTCGTGAAGCCGTACCTGGATCACGTCGCGGATGTCGCTGAACTCGCACCCGACGCGAGCAGCCACCCGGTCGCCGGTGACCGTCCCGAGTCTGTCGTCGCCGATCTCGACAAATCGCGCGGAGACCCAGGAAAAGCTGCCTTCTGGCGGGCGGATCGCGTACCAGCCACCGGGATCGTGCCGGTAAACCTCGACCTCCGTGCCCTCGGCGAGCTTGCCGGTGGGGTAGTAATTCTTTCCCGGTCCCGACCGTACATATACATCGGTCGAGGAGATATACGCCTTGTAGGGCGTCGCCCGTTCACCCGCCTGGACCACAAGGGCCCCAAGAACCGGCAGGACCGACAGGATCAAGATACCAGCCCGCATGGGGAAGACCTCCGCAACGCTCCCGCTCGGATTTCAAGTAGGCTGACCGGGAGCTTTCGGTAAGCAATCAAGGGGCAGCTAGTCCATTTGCCCGGCCGTTGCCTATGGGCGCAACACGAGGCGCACCGCGGGCTTGTAACCAAAAATGGCCCGAGACTCAAGGTCAATCGGCTTGATTTCGCTGGAAAGCCATTTTCCACGGGCAATCGATGGTCCGAGGCAAGCCACTCCAACCGCGCGCTGCATGACCGGTCCGCTTTGCACCACTCCACGGACGTAGTATGCTGAGGGCCTTGGGGCCGTCACACGAACAGAGAGTCTACCTTTCGATCGATGGAGACCTGCCGATGAAACGACGCGATTTCCTCCTCCGCTCAGGTGCCGCGACTCTGGTTTCAGCTTTTCCGCTCGGGTGGGCCAAGGCCGCCGAAGGGAAGAAGCACCGAGTCCTTTATTTCA
>JAMOAF010000131.1 GCA_023621895.1 Planctomycetota bacterium | reverse complement strand
CGCGCGGCGGCCGAGCGACTCAAGGCGCGTCGCCGTTCAGACAAACGTGTTCACACACCTGTCGCGTTCAACACGCCATCAGCACCCTTCTGTCCGGAGGGGGCCGCCGGACCTGTGGGGACATTTGCATGTCGAGGGCGGTATTTGCCCTTCTGCTACCCCAAGGACAGTCCCCTGCAAGGACGAACGATTCCGGTTTACAATGCACGAGCGTGGCAATCACCCCGGGGGTCGTTTGATGGCCAAATCGTCTCGCGAGTGCGAACGGCTCCTCTACCCGTTGGTCAGGTACTTTCACGACTGCCTGGCCGCTCAGTGCGAGTGGGCACGTTCGGTCAATGTAATCGAACAGAAAGACGTGACGCTGCTGGCGTTGACGGCCCACGCGCAGGAGCGACTCGGAACCGATGGGCGACTTGAGTTGCGGGGCGTCAAGGCGGCGGAGTTGGCGAAACGCGCGGCCAGCGGCGGGGCGGAGGTCGCGTTGTCTCTCGGCGCGCTCTTTCTCGTGGGCCAGATGCCGCGGCCGGACGAAGGGGCCGCACGGCGGTATTGCGCTCCGCTGCTCGAAGTGCCCATGCGGCTGAAGCAGTTGGCCGGCGGGAGGATTGTCGTCGAGCCGGAAGAAATCGAATTCTCGGTCAATTACAGCCTGGTGAGCGAGCTCTTGGGGGGCGATTCCGACGATCTGGATGACCGCCTGGCCGACCTGTCGGAACTGGTGCCCGACTTTCCGATCGACGCCACGGAGTTTGACACGTTCTGGAACGGTTTCCGCACGATCGCGCCCGAGGTCCCGCTCTCGCCGGGGCTGCCGCCACGGCAGAAGCCGCCACGTCGCGACCGCTCGCCGAGGACGAGGACGGCGGCGGATAAAGAGGCGGAGGCAGCGGATTCGAGTGCCGCGCCTCGGCGGCTGGATATTGTCGATTTCTTCGTCCCGGAGCTGCCCGGCGCCGGGGTCTTCCACCTTCTGCCCGCGACGGCGTTGATCCTCGGGCGGCGATCGGGCCTGCCGATGTCGGCATTGAGCGAATTGGCGGCGATGGATGGCATGCCGCTGCACAAGACGGCGCTGGCCCCGGTCCTCGATCCGGCGTCGGCCCGGCCGCCGCGCCGATCGAGAACGGCGAGGGCGATTCCCGACGACGCTCACCCTCTGCCGCTGACGCCCGCCCAGGAAGCCATCGTCCGCAGCGCGCGGACGTCGCCGCTGACGGTGGTCACCGGGCCGCCGGGAACCGGCAAATCGTACACGATCACGGCGATCGTGCTCGACGCGCTTCTCAACGGCCAGACCGTGCTGGTGGCGTCGCAGATGGACAAGGCCGTGGAGGTCGTCGCCGAGATGGTCGAACGGTTCGCCGGCCCCTACGCCATGGCCCGATCCGGCGGCCGCGCGGCTCAACGGGAGTTGGCCGACATCATATCACAGATGACCGGACCGCTGCGCAAGCTCGAAGAGGTGGCCGCTTCGGCAATCCGGGCCTGCTCGCGCCGCCACGGCGACTTGACCGCGCAGCTGCGCAGCCTCGAACAGGGCTTTCGAAAAACCGTCCAGCTCGAGCAAGTCTGGAGCGAGTCGCGCCAGCAGCGCGAACACCTCGAGCCGATCTGCACGCTGCCGGTGCTGGACCTGGACGGCGCGCGCGTCCGCCGGGCTGTGAAAGCAGTCCAACTCGCCCGGAGAGTTGCCGTCGACGCCGGCTGGCTGCCGGGCGTCTGGCGGCGCTGGCAGGTCTCCCGCGCGCGGCGGCTCTTGAATGTCCCGGCCGATTGGGACTGCTGCTTTGAAGAGCTGGACCAGTTGGCGCGCGTCGAGTCGCTACGACTCGCGATGGGTGAAGCCGAACGGCGTCTGAAGCCGCCCTTTCCCGCGGACGCGATCTGGGCGGAACTGGCGGACGTCGAACGGCGGCGGAGTGAAGCGGCTCTCGAGTTGCTGCGGCTTTCCCGAGAGAAGCGGCTCGACGAGTTGATCGCGCCGAGGAGACAGCGTGCGGTGCTCAGGGACGTGGCCACTTTGCTGCGGCGTCGAAAGCGGGAGTTGAAGATCGGATTGCAGCAGAGGATTCCGCCCGCCGTCCTGCTGCGAGCATTTCCGGCCTGGGCCTGCACGAGCCGCACGCTGTGCGAGATTCTGCCGGCCAGCGCCGGCCTGTTCGACGTCGTGGTGATCGACGAAGCGTCGCAGTGCGACGCGGCACTTGCCTCTGTGGCCCTGGTCCGCGCCAAGCGCGCGGTGGTTGTCGGCGATCCCCACCAGCTTCGCCACGTCTGCTTCCTGAGCCATGCCCGCGAGCAGGCCGCGCTGGCCAAACACGGAGTGCCGTTGGAAGTGCAGGAGCGATTCCGTTACCGCCGCAGCCTGTTCGACATCGCCGCCGACGCCGTCGACCAGCGGAGCCTGTTTTTCCTGAGCGAGCATTTTCGCTCCCACCCGCAGATCATCGGCTTCTCCAACCGGCAGTTCTATGATCAAGCGCTGTGCCTGATGACCAGCCGGCCGGCGCGCGATCTCGCCCCCGCCATCGAAGTCCGCCAGATCAGTGGGCGGCGCGACGAGCGATCGAGCGTGAACCGCAAGGAAGTGGCCGCAGCGCTGGAGATCGTCGAATCGATCGCGGAGGCGGCCTCGGGAGACGATCCGCCTTCGATCGGGATCGTGAGCCCTTTTCGCGACCAGGCGGACGCCGTCCGCGAGCGGCTGATCGAGGCCCTGCCGGCGCGCGTGCTAGAGCGGCACGCGATCGTCGCGGGCACCGCGCACGCGTTACAGGGCGACGAGAAGGACGTCGTCATCCTCTCCACGTCGATCGACGCCGATTCCCATCCGGCGTCGCTGAGGTTCCTGGAAACCCCCAACCTGTTCAACGTTGCGATCACGCGGGCTCGCCGGAAACTGATTGTCCTGGCCTCGGTCGCGGTAGACGATCTGCCGGCGGGATTGCTGCGCGAATTCCTGGCGTACGCGAGCGGCCCGTGGACGCCGCACCTGCCGACTGATGAATCGGGCAGCGAGTTCGAACGGCAGATCGTCGAGCGGCTGCGCGAGCGCGGGGTGGAACTCTGGCCGGGCTTCGTTGCGGCGGGGCGCCGGATCAACGTGGTGGCAGGCGGAGCGGAGGGGCAGGTGGCGGTGCTCTGCGACGAGGCGGCGCGCGATGCCGGGCAGCCGGTAGACCCCCTCTTGGCACAGCGCCGCCTCGCCCGGGCCGGCTGGCGCGTGCGCCGCATTCCGGATCGGACCTGGCGGTCGGATTGGTACGCCTGCTGCGAACAGATTCTTCAGAAGTAAT
>JAMOAF010000095.1 GCA_023621895.1 Planctomycetota bacterium | reverse complement strand
CGAGACAACGTCGCGCGAGGGGATCAGAACCTGAAAGTGCCCCCAGGCCGTACCGGAAGCGCTGGCCACGAGAAGCATAGCGGTGGGCATTGTCCGGAAGAGCAGCTTAACCAGACCCATGGCGGCTACCGTGCAGAAAGGGCCGTGTCTGTGGTTTCGTAACACGAACCCTCTTATTTTATTACGCCGCAAGGGCCTTGTCGACCGGTCGTCAGGGCTCGCCGGCCGCGGCCATCACCAGCTCGCCTTTGAAAATGCCCTTCAGGCCGCGAAGCTGGGCGGCGATCTTCTGGAGCCGCTCGGCGGAACCCCGGAGCACGATCACCTCAAGGCAGAGGTCGTGGGCAAGATGGGCGTGCAGCACGGAGACGATCAGGTCGGTGTTGTCGTGTTGCAGGTTCATCAGGTGGTCGCGGAGCTGCGGCCGATGGTGGTCGTAGACCAGCGTCAGGGTGCCGGCCACCTCGTGGGAACCGGTTGCCCACGCCCGCTGCGTCAGCCGGTCGCGGATCAGTTGCCGCACGGCCTCGCTTCGGGTGGCAAACTGCTCCTCTTTGCAGTAGCGGTCGAACTGCTCGAGCAGGTCGTCTTCAACGGAAACGGAAAACCGTACGATTTCGCTCACAGTCGATCCTCCCCGGAGAGACAAGGGGCCGCGTGTTCAGTCCGGGCTAGGAGCGCCGCCGTTCCGCGCGGCGCCGGCAGTCGCGGCAGAGTCCGGTGACAAACAGCCGGTGCCCGTAGACTTCGAAATCGTGCTCCCGGGCGGCGGCGGCGCAGAGCCGTTCGATGTCGCCGCTGTGAAATTCGATCAGCCGGTTGCAGACTTCGCAGTGCAGGTGGTCGTGCCGCGGATAGCCGTATTCGTGTTCGTAGACGCTCCGCCCTGCGATCGCCATCTTGCGAATCAGGCCGGCCTCGGTCAACTCCCCGAGCGTCCGATAGACGGTCGGCCGGCTGACCTTGCGCTGGGCGATCAGGTCCTGAAGGTGGACCATCAATTCATCGGCGTCGAAATGGTCGTGGTGGCTGAAGACCTGGTCGATGATGATCCGCCGCTGCTGGGTGATCCGTTTTCCCTGCGACTTGAGGAACTGGATAAACTGCTCGACCGGGGGATGTGCGGGTTTGACGGTTCGCAGCGAGTAATCACGCGTCATGGCGGGAAGACCCAGTGGAATCGTTGCCGGCCGGCTGGCGCGGGAGGCGGCCCTTGGCCGTGGTCTCTGCGACGCCGGGCCAGGCGTCAAACGCCCCGCCTAGCCAATCTCGTCAAGCAGACGGCCGACCGCGATTTCAAGCTTTTCCGACGTCTCGTACGCGCCCCGGGCGATCTGCGTGCGGATCTCGTTAACGCGATCCTGGCGCACGTCGGGCAGCTCGCGAACCTTGTCGACCAGTTGAGCCGCATCGGAAATTTGCAGCTCGTCCTGAATCGGCGCCGATTCGCTGGCAACTTGTCGCTGCGTGATGCGAGCAGAGTGCGGGGGGCCGATGGGCTGGGCTCCGTGCAAATTGGCCGGACCGTAAATGTGCATCCTCAAAACTCCCGAAGAGACGCCACGCGAGCCGATCGTGCGGGCGTATCCAACTAAGTATAAGTCACACTGCTGCGTCAACGGTTACCTCTGGGCGAGAGGAGGTCGCGTGCCGAACAGATCGCTCGTGTAAACCTCTCTTCGGCCGTCTCCGCCCGGCGGGAATATCAATTCCCTCCCAGACCAGTTAAGACCGAATCGCTCCTTCTCGCGCCCTGTAGCGCCTTTGACGACTCACAGGTCCGCTGACGGCAAGAGCCGATTTTCCGGCAACTGCCTGTTGCGACCACGCCACGCGTGTCGTCTCCGTGCCACCTATTATCGTTCCCCGCGGCAAAACCGCCAAGACGCATTTCCCTTTTCTTGCCGGGGGTGGCGGCAGCCAGGCCGGAGATTGCTCCGCCCCCCAGCCTGTGATACGGATGTTCAGTTCCCATGGTTCGGGATTTCTGGCGGGGTGGATTGTAGGCAGATGCCGTAATCCGGGCAAGGCCGACGTGCCGGCCCTCCAATAAGGGGGTTGCGAGTGCATTTGTTATGGCGGACGGAACCTCGGTGCCCGGCGATGGTTTAGGAAGATAGGAATCACGCGGCCCTCCATCGCCAAACGATGCGAACCAAGAGAAAATGTGAAAGGAAAAAAACATGAGAACATGGGTAACGTGCTTGGCGGGGACGATCGTTCTCGCCCTTTTAGCTCCAGCCGCCAAGGCCGGAGAGGATCGCGGAGGGCCGCCCCAACGCGGCGCCTTCTTTGAACGACTCGATGCCGACAAGGACGGCCGCGTGGCAATCGATGACGTGCCGGACCGGGCGCCCGACTGGGTCCGAGATGCCCTCCGTCGGGCAGATCGCGATCGCGACGGCCAGGTCACTCGGGAAGAAATTGACAAGTTTTGGTCGCGGCGCGAGAGCGGGCCCGGCGCCGAGTTCGGTCGCCGCCCCGCCGATCAGCAGGCACGACCATCCAAAGTCCGGCCCGGCGGCCCGCCTCGCGACTGGGAACGTGGTCCCAACGTCCAAGGACCGGTCTGTCCGTGGTGTGGAAGAGGAGCGATGAAGCCTTGGGGGGGCTGGGGGTACTGGGGAGGCTGGAGTGCTGGCCCGACGATGGGATGGCACTCCGCACGCGGTCCGTGGATGGCGCACGGCGGTCGGGGGCCGGCGATGCACCGGGAACCGTGGGGACCGTGGCACGCCGGTCCGATGATGGCGGATCGAGGCTGGCCAGCCCATCGCGGATGGGACCGCCCTGCTGGGAAGCCGGGCCGGCCGGAGTTCGGCCACCAACGCCCGCATGACGGTCGCGGGCGATGGTCGCCGGCTGACCGGCCGGGCGACGGGAGGCCGCCGATGGCCCCGCCGGGTCAAATCGGCCGTCCCCCACGGTCCAGAATGGCCGATCCGTGGAAACCCGACCGGCTGCGCCCCGACCGCGAAGTGAAGAAATCAGACGATCGCCCTCGCCCCGACCAGGAAGCCAAAACGCCCGCCAAGAAAACCGAACAGCCGGGTGACAAGAAGACTGACAAAAAGAGCGAGACCGAAAAGAAGATCGACGATGCCAGCAAGGCGCAGCCGTGGTGGAAGTAGTCTTTAGCCGATAGGCTTGTTGTGTCAGCAATGGCAATGCTACCCCCGCTCGAGGGGCCAGCGGTGGCCCCCCGAGTTTTTTTGTCCTTGGAAGTCTGCCTGGTCGCGCGAACCCGAACTCTGCACAACTGTCCTCCGTAAAGGAAGCCGGGACTTGGCACGGCGGAGTGGA
>JAMOAF010000333.1 GCA_023621895.1 Planctomycetota bacterium | reverse complement strand
CTGCGGCTCGTCGGCCAGGAGATGCCGCTTGAAGGGACGACGCTGGCCGGCCAACCGCTCGATCCGAACCAATACAAGGGCAAGGTCGTGCTCGTCGATTTCTGGGCCACCTGGTGCGGACCGTGTCTGGAGGAAATGGTCAACATCCGCAAGTATTACGATCTGTACCATGCAAAAGGCTTCGAGGTGATCGGCATCAGCACCGACGAGGATCGGTCAGCCCTTGAAGGCTTTTTCAAGGAAAACAAACTGCCGTGGACGATCGTCTTCGATCAGGCCCGCGAGGTCGAGGGCAAGGAACCGATGGCGCTGAGGTACGGCGTGATGGGGATACCCTGCCTGGTCTTGGTCGGCAAGGACGGCAAGGTGGTGGCCCTCGATCCGCGCGGCGATGAGCTGGGCGAGAAGCTGGAGGAGTTGCTCGGCAAGGCGGAGCCGGCGGCGGCAACGCCCGATCCGTCCGAAAAGAAACCGGAGGAACCGAAGAGCAGTCCGGCGCCGGCTCAAGCCAAGCCGGAGGAGGCCAAGTCCAAGGAAGTCAAGCCGGGCGCGGGCGGCTGACGTCGGGCGGCGCTTCCGTTGAGGTTGGGGAGAAGCCCGATCACGCTCGTTGAAGTTGCGTTGCCACTTGACCCTGTCACCGCGCGGCCCCGCCCCAGACTGATAGCCGCGTGGGCTTGTCCCGCGCTTGGCGCTGCCCCCGACCCCCGACCCCTGACCCCTGACTGATAGCCGCGTGGGCTTGCCCCGCGCTTGGCGCTACCGCTGACCCCCGACCCCCGACTGATAGCCGCGTGGGCTTGCCCCGCGCTTGGCGCTACCCCTGACCCCCGATCCCCGACCCCTGTCCCCTGACTCCTGTCCTCTCCTCTGCCGTCGCGCAGAAAGAGAATCTCGGAGCCCCGCTTCCGCCGGCGTTTCGAGATGGAGAGGGAGAAGCGTCTCCGCGAAGGAGACGTTGCGGGTAGGATGCCCGGCACGTTTGCGGGAATGCCCGGCGTCCTCGATTCTTCTTCCTTTCCGCGGCGCGGTTGCTTTTTGGGGCTCCGAGATATTGGAAGCTTTTTTTGTTGGCGGGGCTGGATCGGCTGGTTTGTGGCGGGTGTACCTGGGAGGTTTACGATTCCGCTCGGGCCGACTCGGCGCCTCCGTCGCCGACGGCGACGACCGATAGCCTGTGGCGGTTTGCGAAGCCGACCAATTCTTCTTCGTCGAGGATGATCGTTCGCCCCGCCTCGATGGCGAGGACCTGGGCCCCGGCGGCAACCATCACCTCGAGCGTCTGCACGCCGATCGTGGGCACGTCGAACCGCATGTCCTGCTGCGGCTTGGCGACTTTGACAATCGTGAAGCCGCCGGAGCGGCACAGTTCTCCGGCGCGGACGATGCAACGATCGGTCCCCTCGACCGCCTCGACGGCCAGCACGGTCTGGGCCTTCACGGCCACGCTTTGGCCGATATCCCAGCGGCCGATCTCCTTGGCCACCCGCCAGCCAAACTGGATGTCGCGCTGCTGGGCCGGCGTCGGGACGCGGCGGGTCAAGACGCCTTCCTTGACAAGCAGCTCGGGTGCAAAATCGGTGGCCGGGCGCAAGTGGATTCCCTCCGATTCGAAGATTTCGACGGCCGCCGCCAGCAGCGTATCGTCCTGGCAGTCCTTGCGCCGCGTGAAAAAGTGATGGACAAACTTCCGCGAAGTTTTCAGGTCCGGCATCTGGCGGAGAATGAAGAACGGCTGGAAGAGCAGGTGTTTGAAGACTTTGCCGGCCATCGTCGCGTACTCGACCCCGTGGCGCTTCATGTAGCGGCAGGCGCTGCCGAACCGGGCCAGCCCCAGCCAACGGAAGTCGCTGCAAATCTCGGCAAGCCGCGGGTCGGCATGGTTGAGCACGCCCAGGCAATAGACTTCACAGCCTTGCTGCCGGAGCGTCTTGGCGACCAGAATCGGATAGCGCCCCCAGCCGGCGAAAAGCCCCACGCGGCGGATTGCCGATTCGCCGCGGCCGGTTGCTTTTGTCGTGCTGTGCTGGCCAGCCGTCACGCGGAGGCCTCCCAATCCGCTGCCTGCGAGTCTGCCCGCAACTCTGGCGGCGGCCGCATGTGCGAATTCTCGGGACCGTTCGATCCGGCCAACTGCCGCGTGAGATTCTCGACAACCACCTGGAGCTGGCGGAGTTGTTTTCTCATTTCGGGCAGGCGCGCCAACGCGGCCTGCTTGATCGCCTGTTCGCGAATCGGCGTGGCGGGAATTCCGGCAAACCGCCCTTCGGCCGGCACGTCGTTGATCACTCCGGCCATCGCGCCGAGGACGGCCATGTCTCCCACGTGGACATGGTCCTTGATTCCCGCCTGGCCGGCCATGATGACGTAGTCGCCGGAACTGGAACTGCCGGCGATTCCTACCTGGGCGCAGAGCAGATTGTGGCGTCCGATCCGGCAGTTGTGGGCGATTTGCACGAGGTTGTCGATCTTTGTGCCTTGGCCGATAACGGTGGAACCATAGGTTCCGCAGTCGATCGTGCTATTCGCGCCGACCTCGACATCCGCCTCGAGCACCACGTTGCCGAGTTGGGGGGAGAGCTTGTGGATGCCGCTGGAGCTGTCGTAGCCGAAGCCGAAGGCGCCGAGGATGACGCCGGCGTGCAGAATGCAGCCCGGCCCGACGACGGTGTCTTCGTAAAGGACACAGTTCGGAAAGATCGTCACGTCGTCGCCGATGCGGCATCCGGCCATCAGCTTCACGCCGGAATGGATCGTCACCCGGTCGCCAAGCACGACATCGTCGCCGATCACGGCGAAGGGGTGGATGTCGACGTCGCTGCCCAGTCTGGCCGTGGGGCTGACGATGGCTTGGGGACTGATCGTGCGCGGAGGAGCGCTGCGCGTCGGGCGGAAGTGCCTGACGATCGTGGAGAACGCCGAGTGGACGTTCTGGACGCGGATCAACGGTCGGCCGTTGGGGATCAGATCCGCCGGGCCAAGAATGGCGGACGCCTGGCAGTCTCTGAGGCACGGCTCGCGGTCCGCTCGATCGAGCAGGGTGATGTCGCCCGGCTTGGCCTCGCAGAGTGGCGCGGCGCCGCGAATCCGCATATCTCCATCGCCGTGGAGTTCTCCCTCGACCAGCGCCGCCAGTTGCGCGAGAGTCGCTTCCATCCTTCGGAATCCTTTCCAGATCGATTATCCCGAGCCCCCCTGATTTGCGGGATGGGCGAATCAGCGTGGTCCATGCTATCCGATCCAGGTTGCCTCGACAATACCATTCCAATCGCGGGAAAATGGGCGGACAAAAACAGGCCCCGGTG
>JAMOAF010000852.1 GCA_023621895.1 Planctomycetota bacterium | reverse complement strand
GTCAAGGACGGTTGTATTGCGCGCTTACTTATGGTGCGTCAGCCCAGAATAGCGCTACGCCAAGGCGACTCGACGCCACCTGCGCGAGAATGGTCCGCGAGGCAGATCGCCGCGGAGTTGGAAATGGATCGCAGAACCATGGGACGTTCTCAGCGATGGCTCAGAAGTGAAGGCCAGGTTGACTTCGGCCCGGAGAACGCGGATCGGCCCCCCTCATAGACCCCCTTTTGGAGACGCAGGCGCGGAGCGCCCGACCGCCCGACCGCTAGACCGGCAAACGCTGGCCGGGTTGCAGGGGGCCGGCGTGAGGTCCAGGTTTCACGCAACAAATCCTTGCCGCCGGACTTTGCGCGTAATACCCTGGACCGTGCTTTTCTACCACTACCTCCTGTCACTAAAAACACTTGTCTTCCGGTTTTTCATCTGTCAAACTAAAGCAGAAAGTGCCACCCATAGACTATGAGAAAATCCAGGCCCCAAGGTCTCTTTGCGGGTGGCACTTATTAATCGCTAGACAGATTCGAGAGGGACCGTCCGATTTTCGTAAAACGAAAACTAGAGCAGTCCCCGTGAGATATCTAATAGATTTGAAAGGATTGATTCGATGAACGCGGTTTGCAGCGTGTTGCTTCTGCTGGCGGCCGTCGGGCAGATGCCCGACAGCTTCGAACCCCTGGTCTACGAGGCCGAGGACTACACGACTCCCAAGAATGCATGGCAGGAAAACCGCACGTCGGAGGACCGCTGGAACCTTTGGAGCACCGACAAGGACGCAGACAAGAAGTGGTCGGGTGGCGTGGTTCTGCAATCGCCGCTCGTCAAGAGGGATCGGCAGACCGCTGAAGAGGGCGCCCCCGTGCTCAACACGCGGATCACCGGGATTCCCAAGGGGCGTTACGAGATCGAACTGAAGATCGGCCGCGCGCTGGCCGTCTCCCGCGACGGCAAGACTTGGTCCCGAATGGCTGACCGCAACAACTCGCTGGGAGTTGTGGAAGTCAACGACGGCACGTTTGAACTCTGGGTCGATGACCGCTACGCCTATGACCCGCCGGGCGCCGCCTACTACGACTGCCTGCGGTTTCTGCCGGTGCCGCAGCGACCGGAGCGGCCGCCGGTGCAGGGCCATGCGCGATCGCGCGTCGAGGAGCCCCTCGATCGCGGGCTCGTGGCCCGGCCGACGGCTGAGGGCCACGTCTATCTCGGTTGGCGATTGTTGAAAGCCGATCCGGCGGACGTCGCCTTCAACGTCTATCGGCAGTCCGGCGGCGGGTCGCCCGTGCGGCTGAACTCCGCCCCCTTGCGGACAACGACCGACTTTGTGGACGCGGCGTCTCCAAAGGGGGCTGCATGCCGGTACACCGTGCGGCCGGTGATGGCAGGCGCCGAGGGCCGGGCTTGCCGTGAGGCCGAACTTGCCGCCGGCGCCTCGGCCGAGCCGGCGATCGTACTCAAGCTCGATCCGGGAACCACGGTCCAGAAGGTGGGCGTCGGCGACCTCGACGCCGACGGCCGCTACGACTTTGTGCTCAAGACACCCCAGGACAATATCGATCCGGCGGGAGACTATTGGAAACCGAGCCCCGACACCTATCGCCTCAAGGCGTATTCGGCCGACGGCAAGAAGCTCTGGGACTACGACTTGGGTTGGGCGATCGAACGCGGAATCTGGTACTCGCCGATGATCGTCTTCGACCTCGATGGCGACGGCCGGGCCGAAGTGGCTCTGAAGACGGGCGAGGGGGATCCGCGCGGAGAGGATGGACGCGTGGAGACGGGCCCCGAGTATCTCTCGATCCTCGACGGCGCCAGCGGCAAGCAGGTCGCCCGCGACGACTGGCCCTCGCGCAAGATCCCCGGCGAGCCCTACAACTACAACATCTCCAGCCGCAACCAGATTTGCGTCGCCTATCTCGATGGCAAGACGCCGTGCCTGGTTGTCAATCGCGGCACCTACACGACGATCCGGCTGGTGGCCTACCAATACCGGCAAGGCCGGCTGGAGCGGCTCTGGGCATGGGACAGCCGCGAGGAGACTGGCCGAGGCCGCTACCGGGCCCAAGGGGCCCACATCATGCACGCCGCCGACGTCGACGGCGACGGCCGCGACGAGATCATCCTCGGCTCGGCGGTCATCGATGACAACGGCAACGGGCTGTGGACGACCGGGCTGGGTCATCCGGACTTCTGCTTCGTGGGCGACATCGACCCGCGCCGCCCGGGGCTGGAGATCTTCTACGGCGTCGAGCCGCCGCTGCCCGAGGCGGCGCTCTGCCTGGTCGATGCCAAGAGCGGCGAGATTCTCTGGAAGCTCACCGAGCCGACGACTCACGTTGGCACGGACGGGATGTGTGCCGACGTCGATCCACGCTACCCCGGCTCCGAGTGCTACGCCGCCGACATCGATCGCGAGCGCAAGTTCAACAAAGGCTGGCTGTTCAGCGCCCAGGGGCAGCTCATCAGCGACCAGCGCGACGGCTCGATGTCGCTGCCCGTGTATTGGGACGCCGACCCGCAGCGCGAACTGGTCCGCGGCCGGACAATCACCGACTATCGCGGCCAGAGCCATCCTCCGCGACTGGAAGGGCGCGTCGTGGCGATCGCCGACGTCGTCGGGGATTGGCGCGAAGAGATCTTCACCAGCCTGCCCGGCGAGCTGCGGATTTACACCACCTCGATCCCAGCCGCCGATCGGCATGTCTGCCTGATGCAGGATCCGATTTACCGCATCGACCTGGCCGTGGCCTTCATGGGCTATTACGCCGCGCCGATGCTGAGCTACGACATGGCCACCGCGGCGGAGCACTGAGATTATCTGGCTGTGGAATGAGCGTGTCTTGCCGGGCTGGCAAAAGGTGCCACCCATAAATTGACGATAAAGCGGTCAGCTTTCCAGTCCTGGTAGTGCCGGATCGTCGCTTTATGGGTGGCACTTTATGAGGTGCATCGCCGCTTTATGGGTGGCACCTAATAGATGCGGCTATGGCCGCCTCGATGAGTCGGCGAAAGGACCGCGGCGGGGGTTGGTCGCCCGGGTTCATGGGGCTTGCCGCGCCCTGATTCGTCGCAAGACGCGCGAATTTGCCCACACGAAGCGCGGAGCGATCCACCGCCGGCCGGGCGGCAGACCAGAAGTGGCTCAAGAATGCCGACTCAGGCGAAGATCTTGCGGCTGTTGCGCACGCCGGCCAACCAGCGGCAACCACGCCGGGCGGCCTCTTGGGAAAGACTCTCCGTCCGGCCCGCCGCGCGGTGGAACATCCGCCCGAAACGCGTCACCGTCTCCACCCACAGCTCTTCCGATAC
>JAMOAF010001042.1 GCA_023621895.1 Planctomycetota bacterium | reverse complement strand
ACGTCCTTTGCCCAGTAGGTGATGATGATCTGCGCGCCGGCGCGGCGGATGGCGACGAGGCTCTCGAGGGCGACCGTCTTTTCGTCGAGCCAGCCGCGCTCGGCGGCCGCCTTGATCATGCTGAACTCGCCGGAGACGTTGTAGGCGGCCAGCGGCACGCCGGGAAACTGCGCGGCAACCTCGCGGATCACGTCGAGATATGCCAGCGCCGGCTTGACCATCACCAGGTCGGCCCCTTCGGCGATGTCGAGTTCGACCTCGCGGATCGCCTGCCCCGCGGCGGCGGCCGGGTCCATCTGGTAGGTCCGGCGATTGCCGAACCGCGGAGCGCTCTCGGCCGCCTCGCGGAATGGTCCGTAGAATCCGCTGGCGTACTTGGCCGCATAGCTCATGATCGGCAGGTGGGAAAACCCGGCCGCGTCGAGCCCGCCGCGAATCGCCCCGATCATCCCATCCATCATCCCGCTCGGGGCGACCATGTCCGCGCCCGCCCGGGCATGGACAAGCGCCTGGCGGACGAGCATTTCGAGCGTGGCGTCGTTGTCGACGTCGAATTGGCCGTTTCGTTCGACGAGCGCCCCGCAATGGCCGTGGTCGGTGTATTCGCAGAAGCACACGTCGGTAATCACCAGCAGGTCGGGCACGGCGGCCTTGAGTTGCGAGACTGCCTGGGCGATGATCCCCGAGCTGCTGGTCGCATCGCTCCCGTGGGCGTCCTTGGTGTCCGGGATGCCAAACAGGATCACGCCGCCGATCCCCAGGTCGGCGATCCGCCGGCCCTCTTCGGCCAGCAGGTCGGGCGAAACCTGGTCGTGGCCGGGCATTGCGCCGATCGGCCGGCGGACGCCCCGGCCGGGCCGCACGAAGAGCGGCAGAATCAGGTTGCCGGGCGCGACGTCGACGGCGCGAACCAGGTCGCGAATTCTTGGATGATAACGCAAGCGTCGAAGCCGCGTTGTCGGAAAGCCGCCATGCCTGCTGGTTGGCTCAAGGGGCATCTGGACCGCTCCTTTGGTGATGATTGCCCGGGTCTTGATTGTCTGGCCTGGCCGGCTGGCCGGTCGAATCCGGATCGCCGTGAAGGGCTCGGCGGGCTTCGTCCAGGACCGGTTCCGCCCAGGGCTTGTTGCCGTAGAAGTCGATCGCCGCCTGCCTGATTTCCCTGGCGCGCTCGGGATCGGCCGGCTCGATCTCGTCGGCCTTGGCGAGCTGCTTGCGGATCAGGTTGAGGTCGTCGGCGGTTGATACCTGCATGATCAGCCGCATCTGTTCGAGGCGGCGGCGGGCCAGTTCCAGGCACATTCCCGTCGGGCCGGTGGTGTCGAACGGTTTCGTGCGGTCCTGGCGGTTGTCGTAGAGGGCGATCAGCGCATTGAGCTTGGCGATTCCCAATTCCGGTTCGATGCGCATGTAGTTGAGCGCTTCGACGTAGGCCCTTTCGATCGGCAGCAGGGTTGCCAGATCGCCGCGGCCTCCCGCCTGTAGATCGAAGCGCCGTTCGCGCAGGTACAACTCCACCGACGTGAGCATCGCGCGGAGTTTTCCGGACCTCGGATCGTCGGAATAGTGTTCCAGAAACTGGGTGATTTTCGGCTCCGCGTCGCGGTAGGAGTCGATCGTCTTGTCGGCCGTCGTCTGCATGATCTGCGCGTAGAGCCGATCGGCCGGCGGCGGTTGGAGCAGATACCAGGCCGCCAGCGCGACGGCCGCGGCCGCGGCCAGAAGGACCCAGGTTTGCAGGGAGATCCACGGCGGCGGTTCGTCCTCCGTCTCCACCTGGTCGAGGTCTTCCGCCTCAACCTCGGTAAACCGCCCGCGGGCGCCGAACGCGCCCCCGATTGGCGCCTCGGCCATGCCGGTCCCGGCCGACGACGGGAAGACTTCCGTGGCTTTGGCGCCGGTACTGAGTTCGCCGGGTTTCGCCTGGCGGGTTTTTTCGACCGGATCGGGGGGCGCATCAAGGGCATCGCCGGACGGCTGCGGCGTGTCGCCGATCGTGGGCGCGAACACGAACTCCCGCTCCTTCGGCGAGAGCGCCCCCTCGTCCACCTCTGCGGCGGCGCCGTCCTGGCGGGTGAGCCCGTGGATCATGGCCGACAGGCGCCGCGCGAGGATCGTCGCATTGCGGATTCGCTTGGCCGGGTCCTTGGCCAAGAGATCGATGAGGATCGCCTCGAATTCCTCGGGGACGCTTGGGGCGTACTGCCGCACCGGCAGCGGCATCTCGGTGCGCTGCTTCTTGAGCATCTCGACGAACGTGTTGGCGACCAGCGGCGGCCTGCCCGCCAGGACCGTATAGAGGACACAACCCAGGCTGTACAGGTCGGACCGGGGGCCGACGGGTCTGGCATCGGCTTGTTCGGGCGCCATGAAGTCGGCCGTTCCCAGCACGTTGCCGGCGGCCGTCAGCCGCGTCTGGCCGAACAGGCGGGCGATGCCGAAGTCCGAGAGCTTGATCGTTCCGTCGTTGGCGATCAGCAGGTTGGCGGGCTTGATGTCGCGGTGGATGACGCCGCGGTCGTGGGCGTGCTTCAGCGCGGCGCAGATTGCGATGCCCATTTCGGCCGTTTCGCGCCAGTCAAAATGCCGGCCGGCCAGCAATTCGTGCTCCAGGCTGCGGCCGTCGACGTATTCCATCGAGTAGAAGAGCCGCCCTTCTTCCTCGCCGAATCCGAGCAGGCGGACGATGTTCGGATGGTTCAGCTTGCGAAGCGTTTCGATTTCTACTTCGAATCGTTGGCGGAGCCCCGTATCGTGGTGGAACCCGGCCGCCAAGACCTTGACCGCCACCGTCTCCTCGGTTTGCAGATTGACGCCCTGGTAGACCACTCCCATCCCACCCCGCCCGAGCGTTCGCAGGATGCGGTAGGGGCCGAGTTGGTCCGGTAGTTTGTCGGAATCCGGTTTCGACATACTGGGTTTCGAGCGCGGAGCTGGCTGGCGTGAATCAGCGGGCAAGAGTTTTTGAAGTTGCGTGTCTTGATGGAACGCGAAACACGCGCTGGGTCGCCTCGTGGGGGCGATAAGACAGCGTGGAAATCAAGCACGTCGACGGTCTGGCGCGCGGCGGCCCTCACCTTTTCATGGTAACGCCCTGCGGCAACGTTGGCCAGTCGCCCGATAGGCAGATTGGGCCGGCTGGCCGGCCTGGCTGAGGCGTCGGGGTGGGAGGGCCTCGCTTACGCGTCGGGGTGGGAGAGCCTCGCTTACGCGTTTTGAAGTTGCGCCTCGGATGTTAATTTAGAGAAGCTTCGTAGTGTAGGTTAGACAAAAAAGACTCCTTCCACTCGACCCGTAGGTGCGGATATGATTCC
>JAMOAF010000118.1 GCA_023621895.1 Planctomycetota bacterium | reverse complement strand
TTGGACCGGAGGGTGCAGTCGGTGATCGACGAAGTCGACAAGACCTGCCGCGACACGACGGTCTACATGATCGGCGCGCCGAAGGCCAAACGCCTGGCCGAGTTGGTCCGCCAGAAAAAGCCCCAGCTCGCCGTCGAGTGCGGCACGGCGATCGGCTACTCGGGCCTGTGGATCGCCCGCGAACTGAAGGCCGCCGGGCGCGGTAAGCTGATCACGATCGAGATCGACGCGGCTCGCAGCAAGCAGGCTCGCGAGAACTTTCGTCGCGCCGGGCTGGACGACGTGGTCGACGCCCGCGTGGGAGACGCACGAAAACTGGTTCGTGAAATCAACGAGCCCGTGGACTTCCTGTTCATCGACTGCGATTACCCAAACTATTACCCCTGCCTCGCGGGGATCGAGGACCGTTTGACGGACGGCGCCGTCGTGGTGGCCGACAATGTCGGGCTCGGCGCCGCGGGCATGCGGGACTACCTCGACCACGTGCGGTCCAGGTACCGCAGCAAGACCGAATGGTTTGAGATCGACCTGCCCTGGGGCAATCGCGACGCAATGGAGGTCACGATCATCGAGAAGAAAGGCCCCTGATCAGGCGCCCAGGTGATCAACGCCTGGCCCTCGCACTCCCCCCGACGATCGGATGCCCGACTCGTCAACGCGCGGCGTCCAATTCGACAATCTCCCGCGGCAGCAACAACTCCTCGGCGCTGCGGGCGAGGTAGGGAGGCACCGTCATCAACAAACGCTGGCCCTGGCTGTTCTCGAACTTCCAGAGTCTGCCGTCCTGGCCCGGCGGCACGGGCGCCTTGAACCAGCCCTCCTCCAGTTTGCCGAAGTCCAAGACCTCTCTCCCGTCCGCGTCGAGAAGCTTGCCCGAGATTCGCGGCGCCCAGTTGGCCACGCGCGAGGCCCAGCCACCGACGAGCTTCGTCCCCTTGGGCACGTAGAAGTACATCGTCCACGATCCGCGGAAGTGGCTCGTCACGTGCGGCGTGTCGATGCCCGACTCGATCGTCACCGGCATCCCGGCAGGCCACTCGATCCGCGTGAAGTCGCCGCCGTCGAGCGTCTCCACGCGGTGCAGGCCCGCATCGGGCGTCTTCAGCCGGACCAGGTACTCCTTGCCGTCGGGCTTGTAGCTCTCGTCGGTGGCCACGGCCTCCAGCGAAACCTCCAGAGGCGAGTAGAGACTGATTTTGGGCATGCGGTTCGCCCAAACCTTCTGCACCTTGATCTTCAACTCCAGCGCGCCGGCCCCTTCGGCAGTCCAGATCCAATACTGCTGGCGATCCTGCGGCTCCGCCGGGAATGCGCCCACGGGAACCTTGGCAAGCTGGAGTCGCGGGGCGGCCGGAACCAGCCTCTTGCTGAACTCCACGCCGGCAAAGCCGGGGTCCACCGGCTGGTTCTTGGCGATCCCCTCCGCCAGGATTCTGGCGATCTCTTCGGCGCCGATCGGCAGCTCGCTCTTCAAGGGATGGTCGGGCGTGAGCGCCGCCCGCTGGCTGACCAGCCGGCACCAGAGTCCGTAGCTGTGGACCATCATCGTCTTGCGGATGCGGTAGGCGTGCCGGGCAACGTCGTCCACCGAGCCGCCGCGGTCCGCGTAGGCGTAGTACAGTTCCGCATGGCGCGTGTACAAGACCAGGTGGTTGATCCGTTCCAAGACCGCGGGATCGGTCGCCGCTCGCCGCGCGGCGTGGAGCTGCCGGTACATCCGGCCCACCAGGTCCGAAGGCGGCCGGCGCTGCGTGTCCTCGGTGATCAGACGATAGAACTCCCGCATCGGTTCCCGCGCCGGACCGAAGGCCTTGTCGAGAAAGTCTTCCACCAGCGCGTCCAGCCGCTGGGCCTCGTTGATGTCCCACAGAACACGGCTGGCAACGTAGTAGCCCAGCCCGCACGGCCCCCAGCAGTCGCCCGACTCGGCATCGTAGAAGCGGATTCCCTGCGCGTGGATGCGGGGGAGAAACGTCGCCACGTAGGAGGGGCGCGAGGCGGCTCCGCCGCGAGGCAGGTTCCAGTCCCAGTCCACGACGCTCAGGTAGTCGTAGACGCCCATCGTGGCGCCCCTTGCCTGCCAGCCCTCGACGATCTGGTCGAACGTGTAGCCTCCGCGAATAAAGGCGGTCGTCGCGCTGGGAATCACGTTCGCGTGGACACGCACACTGGGCGGAGCGGAGTGCTGGTTGTAGGCGTAGATACCGACATACTTCGCCCCGAGCCCCAGACCGTTGATCGCCTCGGCGACCTCGTTGGCCAGCGTCACCACCCGATCGCTGACGCTCCCCATCGCGGCGCAGGGCTCGCACTCGCACCAGCCGCCGCCGTCGCTCGGGTCCATCGAGATGCTGTTGGCCTTGGGGTTGTCCTGGAAGAACCGCACCGCGTGGGTGGCCACCAGCTTGCGCAGGCCGGGGTTCGAGATGCAGAACTTCAGGTCGCCCCCGCGAGTCTTGCGCTGGCCGGCGACCAGCGCGAAATACTCCGGATGTTTGTCGAACTCGGCCTGGTTGGCCGCGACGATGCCCTCGTAGGAGTGACCGCTGTTGAGGTCGAAGCCCTTGACCGCGCGGTTGCGCTGGCACCATCGGCGGTAGGGCTCGTCGTTGTAGCCCCACAAGCCCCAGTTGTACCAGATCCGCCGGGCATGGAAGGACGGCCTCTCGTGCTCGTCCACCGCGATCGTCAGGTGGCTCGCGCGCGGAACCACCTCCCAAGTCTCGCCCGGGAAGAACTGGCGGTAGCCCAGGCGATAGAGCAGGTCCCAAACGGCATGCGTCGCCGCCAGGTCCGTCGCGCCCAGCAGCCACAGGCCGCCGGGGTGCGAGCGGAGCACGTAGTCTTCCCGATCGAAGGGACCGCTGCCAAACTGGACCGGGATCGGCGGCCGAGCGAAATCGCCGGGGCATCCCAGCACGATGCCCTGGCTTCCATCGCCAGTCTCGATCTTGAACTCGGCTCCGCTGATCCGGCCCAGATACCGGGCCAGGTCGGCCGCCGCGGCCTTGGTTGCAGCCGATGCACCGGTCCCAACAACCACCGGCAGCAGCGCTCGCTGATCCTTGGCCAACTCGGCAGCCGGCGCCGCGGCGAGGCTCATGCATGGCAGCGAAAACAGCCCGAGACAGAACACGGTCCAGGTCAGTCTGCCTCGAAAGGGCATCCAGAGGATGGTTGATGCATTGCGTCGCACGGCATTGCTCTCCCAGGAATGAAGTCGTTGGGACTCGACCAAACATCGACCTGCGTGATTCGTGGAAAAAGCGGCTTTTATTCAGATAGCCGCGTGCGCCTTGCCCCGCGCTGCGTTACGTA
>JAMOAF010000776.1 GCA_023621895.1 Planctomycetota bacterium | reverse complement strand
GCCAGGTTCTGGAATCGGGCGAGCTGAAGCTGGAGTATCGCGACGGAGCGTTCTTTCTCCGCTATTGCGAGTTGGTGCTGCCCATCGAACCGCGGACCTACCGGGCAATTCTGAAGCACAAGTTGGAGGCGATGAAGGAATCGCAGCCGCCGGACTCGGAGGACCTGCGCGAATTGGAGAGCATACTCACCGCCCTGGAACACCTGCCCGACCGGACGGAAATCGACCCGGAAAGAGTCGCCGAACGGCTGCGCGAGAAGGAGGTGATCAAGGGGAGGCTTCACAGACTGGCGGATGGCTCGGCGGCCATCGCCGAGTTTGTCCGCCGCAATTTGCAGGAGTTCAATGGGAAACCCGAAGACCCGCACAGTTACGACAACCTCGACAAGCTGCTCGACTCCCAGGTCTATCGGCTCTCCCATTGGAAGGCCGCCGGCGATGAGATCAATTACCGGCGGTTCTTCGACATTAACGAGTTGGCTGCCGTTTGCATGGAGGCTCCCGAGGTTTTCGCGGAAGCTCACCGCCTCGTGTTCGAACTGCTGGCTCGCGGCGAAGTGGATGGGTTGCGCGTCGATCACATCGACGGGCTGTACGACCCGACCGACTATCTGCGGCGTTTGCAGACGGGTTACCTGTCGGCCATGGGCAAGGCGCTCTACAAGCGCGTCGCGGACGCTGCCGGCGCGCCGCCCGAAACGCTTCCACCCTGGAGCGACGTCGAACGTGCGTTCCTGCCGATCGCAATGGCGGTGACATGCGGCGATCGCGCCTCGCTGCCACTTTACGTGGTGGTCGAAAAAATTCTCAGTACGGGAGAGAGTCTGCCCGGCGAGTGGATGGCGGCCGGCACGACGGGTTACGACTTTTTGAATTCCGCGGGCGGGCTTTTCGTTAATCCTGCCGGACTGGCCGAACTGACCAGGATCTATTGCCGTTTCATTGACCAGCGGCCCGATTTCCGCGAGGTGGCCCACCAAGCGAAGCTGCTGATCTTCCGCGTGGCGATGTCGAGCGATCTTCAGTTGCTGGCGTACCGACTCAACCGGATTTCCGAGCGGCACCGCCGTTCGCGGGATTTTACGCTCAACTCGCTGCGGATCGCGCTGCGCGAGATTCTCGCCAGCTTTTCCGTCTATCGGACGTACATTCGCGAGGGGTATGTGAGCGAGCGCGACTGCCAAGTCGTTTGCCGGGCGGTAGCCCAGGCCAAGCGCCGCAATCCCGCGGCGAACGCCGCGTTGTTCGACTTCATTCGCGACGTGCTTCTGCTGGAGCGCCCGCCGGATCTCGACGAGGCCGGCCGCCGCGAGCGCGAGTTGTTCGTGGGGAGGGTGCAGCAGCTGACCAGCCCCGGCATGGCCAAGGGGATCGAAGACACGGCATTCTACCGCTACGTCGCTCTTGTGTCGTTGAACGAGGTCGGCGGAGATCCGCTCCGAGGCGCGACGTCGATCGAAAACTTCCATCGCCAGAATCGCGCACGGCAGGCCGACTGGCCGCAGTCGCTTGTCTGCACCACCACGCACGACACCAAGCGCAGCGAAGACGCCCGAGCCCGGATCAGCGTGCTTTCGGAGATCCCGCGCCTTTGGCGGAATGCGGTGAACCGCTGGGCGCGCCTGAATCGGCGGCATCGCCGCGAGGTGGACC
This sequence comes from Planctomycetota bacterium, assembly GCA_023621895.1. Lineage (GTDB taxonomy): Bacteria > Planctomycetota > Planctomycetia > Pirellulales > Thermoguttaceae > JAAYCB01. The sequence goes on along the minus strand of JAMOAF010000776.1, from coordinate 1,670 downwards.
TCCAACCCGCGCCCAGCCGCAACGACGAGTACCTTTTTTACCAGAGTCTCGTCGGCGTTTGGCCGCTGGTGTCGCCCCGTGGCAAAGATCTCAGCGAGTTCACGGCCCGCATGGCGGCGTATATGGAGAAGGCCACTCGCGAGGCGAAGGTACGCACGAGTTGGATCAATCCGGACTCGGAATACGACGCGGCCGTTCGCGACTTCATCACCGCTGCGCTTGCCGAAGACCCGAAGAACCGTTTCCTGCCGGAATTCCGCCGCTTTCACGAAGAGATTGTCAACTGGGGTCTCTGCAATGCCCTGTCGCAACTCCTGCTGAAGCTGACCTCGCCGGGCGTACCCGACATCTACCAGGGCCAGGAGCTTTGGGATTTTAGCCTCGTCGATCCGGACAACCGCAGGCCGGTGGATTTTGCGATTCGCCGCAAGCTCCTGGCGCGAATTCAAAGAGACGCCGGCCGCAATGATCGGTCGCTGCTGGCCCTGTCGCGGCAGCTTGCCCAGAACGTCCGCGACCCGCGACTTAAGCTATTCACGACCTGGCGAGTCCTCCATTTCCGCCGGCAGCACTCCGAATTATTCCAGCGCGGCGCGTATGTTTCACTGGATGTCGAAGGGGCGAAAGCAAGGCATCTTTGTGCTTTTGCGCGGCAATGGCTGCCACCTTCGGGGGCGGACGCAGAGACTGCGATTGTCCTTGCACCGCGCCTGGTTGCGGAATTGACGCCGCTACCCGCCGGCTCGTCGCTCCCCCCGACGCCCGTCGATTCGTCCGTCTGGGAAGACACACAGGTGCTTGTGGAGAAGCTTTCGTCATGTCCGTTGAGGAACATCTTCACGGGCCAGATTTGCTCTCCGGAAAGCGCCCGCATTCCGGTGGCACACGCCCTCGCCGATTTCCCAGTGGCCGTGCTGACGAACCTCCCTGCAACGAAAAAGTCGTGACCCGCGCGGCGTACTCGCTCCACGATACGACGCGCAAGACCGTTCTCCCCGGGAAGGTGGCCATGAACCCGGGCGGCACGGCGGTGGTGTTCTTGATCGGCGGCGGTTCTCTTTGGCTCTTGCAGACGCCGATTTCGACAGGAGGCAGGCAATCCAGCGCACCGGGGCGACGAGGAGCTTCTTGAGGCGCCTGTTGCAGGCCTGCCCCTGCCATGGCGGCGAGAAACTGCCGAGCCACCCCCGTTGAGGAGGCTGGAGAGCGGCCTGCCGGAATTTGGCCGAACGAAGTGTCCAGCAAATGGAATCTGCCGGCGACGGTACGTGCGAACCTCTCGAGCGGCTGTTTCTTCCCTGCCTAATCGGTTTGGCGCCAACCGCTTGCGACCGGCAGCCTCACTGGGCAGCGGCCCCGCCTGTCCGAGTAGCCTGGTCGGCGGCGCCGATCCGTTTGTTCGTTTTCTTGGCATTTTAGAATTCCCTGCGCGAGCCGGAATCGAATCATGGACAGACCCTGGGGAGACCCCCAATGATTGCTTCAAATCCGTTCAAGACCGAAAAACCGATCACCCCGCGAGGGATGGATACCTACCGCGCGATTGCCGCCCGGCTGGCGGCGCTTAACCCGCCGATCTTCATTGAGAGGCACATTGCGCAAAGCGAGCAGCAGGGGAAGACTTGTTTCAGCACTTTGGAAACGCATGATTCCACGCTCGATGGCATCAA
>JAMOAF010000630.1 GCA_023621895.1 Planctomycetota bacterium | reverse complement strand
ATGTCAATAACGTTCCTCCGGCCGTGAACCTCGGTGCTGACGCCATGCTCGACGAAGGCGCCACGATCACCAGCATCGGCAGCTTCACCGATCCCGGCGCGGACACGTGGACGGCGACCGTCGATTATGGAGACGGATCGGGCGAGCAGCCGCTCGTACTCAATCCGGACAAGACATTTGTCTTGAGTCATCTTTATCTCAACAGCGGAACCTACACCGTGACCGTAACGGTGGCCGACGACGAGGGTGATCTGGGCAGCGACACGCTCGCAGTCACCGTTAAGAATCTCGTACCGGAAGTGGCGCCGATCAGCGGCCCAACATCGGCCGTTCGAGGCCAAACGGTTTCGTTTAGTGGAAGCTTTGCCGATGTCAGCCCCGTTCAGTCACATGCGATTGAGTGGGATTTTGGCGACGGCACCTTCCTCACGTTTGCCTCAGCCGCCGAAGTGGGCGCCCTGGCCCCCTCCCACGTATATCTCAACAGCGGCATCTACACGGTGACACTAACGGTCACGGATCGGGAAGGCGCCGTTGCCAGCGTCGAACACGAGATTGTCGTCTCTGTCTCCAACATCGTGCCGATGACCGGCGATCCGAGCCGCACTGCCTTGCTGGTAGGAGGCACAACAGGCGACGACCACATCATCGTTACGACCGCGGATATCCCGGGCGGCTATGATGTTCGGATCAACCATGTTCTGCTGGGCACGTTTTACCCGACCGGGCAAATCCTCATCTTCTCCCAGGCTGGCGACGACAATGTTCAGATAGCCGGCGATGTCGCCTTGGCCGCCTGGCTCTACGGCGACGCCGGCAACGACCGCCTCAAGGGCGGCGGCGGCAACGATGTTCTGCTCGGCGGGAGCGGCGACGATCTGCTGGTCGGCGGCAGCGGGCGGGATATTCTGATCGGCGGCGTCGGAGCGGATCGCATCATCGGCAATGCCGACGACGACGTCCTGGTTGCCGGAAGTCTGACGTTCCAAGACCTCGACACCGCACTCTGGGCTGTCTGGAGGGAATGGACATCGAATCGGAGCTACCAGGAACGGGTCGACAACCTGACCGGGAAGGAGAGCGCCGCCGAGCCCTGGCAAGCCAGGCTCAACGACTGCTACTTTCTGATTCCGGAGGGCAATTCTGCCCCCAAAGAGAACACGGTCGTGGATGATGGCTCGGCCGACGTCCTCACAGGAAGCGCCGGCTACGACTGGTTCTTCCTCGACGAGCCATACGATCATGACCGCGCCACCGACCTCAAAGACGAAGTGTTTGCCGACGACTTGGACTGGATTCTGACCGAGTAGCGGGCCAGTAGACCGGCCCTTGGCGAGCGGCACGTCGTCGCCTCATCAAGGAGTATGCGCAACGGAAACACGCAGCGATGCGGCCGTAACGCGGCTGGCCGCCGCCCTTGGCCAGAAGCGTTGGGCGGTCGATGCCGGGCACTGGAAGCGCGGGGCAAGGCCGCGCGGGCAACGGGCGAAGGTGGAGGCAACGGTTCCCAAGCAGGAGCTTGGGAACCAGGACAGGCGTTAGCTTGGGAACCAGGATAAGCCCGGCGGCACCAAGTGCGAATTCTGGACACGGCCTGCGCCGTGTGCGATACTTCGCCTGTGCGGGTGGACCCTCCCGGCCGCCCCGCGTGCGCGGCACGGCCGTCAAGAAGTTTGATTGGCATTTCTCAATTCCAGGAGCACCTTCCATGACTTCCATTGATCGTCGCGCGTTTCTCGCCCGAACCGCGGCCGCTGGCGCCGCCGCCGGCCTGGCCGGCATCGGGCTCGGTCCCGCCCTGGCCGCCGAACCGCTGGTCAAGGGCCTGCCCAACGTGGAGAAGCTCGGCTGGCGAGTCGGTTTCTCCGCATACACCTTCCGCGCCTTGACGGCGTTCGAAGCGCTCGACCAGATCGCGGCCACCGGGCTGCGCTACGCCGAGATGTTCTCCTGGCAGAAGCTCAGCCCGAAACATCCGGACGCGACAACCAGCCCCGAACTGTCAAAGCCCCTGCGCGGCGAACTGAAGGCGAAGGCCGCCGGCTGCGGCGTGAAGATGATCGGCCTCTACAGCACGATGGGCAATCGCGCGACGGCCGAGGCGGCTTTCGAGTTCGCCGCCGACATGGGGATCGAGGTGATCGTCGGCGAACCGCCGGCGGACCTGTTCGAATACATCGATTCGCTGGCCGCGAAGCACAAGGTCAACTTCGCCCTGCACAACCACCCGAAGCCGTCGGGCTTCTGGAACCCCGAAACGGGCCTGGCCGCCATGAAAGGACGCTCGGAGAGGATGGGATTCTGCTGCGACACCGGCCACTGGTGCCGGTCGGGGCTCGAGCCGGTCGAGATGCTCAAGAAGATCGGCAAGCGGGCGAAGACGTTTCACCTGAAGGACCTCGACCAGTTTGGCGTCCCCCAGGCTGGCGACGTCGTCTGGGGTGAAGGCAAAGGGCGGATCGCCGACATCCTCGCCGAAGTCAAGCGGCTGGGCATTCAGAAACCGTATTTCGGCATCGAATGGGAGCGGACCACAAACGAACCGCTCGAGACGCACGCCAAGAGCGCGGCCTTCTTCGAGAAGGTCGCCGCCTCGCTCGTTTCGTCGTAACTTCGATGGTCTTCCTGGACGACGACACGTGCTACTGCCTGCTGCGACGCGATGGGGGTTCGGCCACGGCCCAACTCGGCGTGGCGAAGCCGCCCTACACCGACTGGTCGTGGAAGGACCTGGGCGTGCGGATCGGCGGGCCGCACATGATCCGGCTCCGCCGATGGGCGTTTTGTCGCGGTCGTGAGACTCTACGACGGCAAGGTCCGCACGTCGCTCTGCTGGCTGAATACGGAAAAAGGGACGCTCGCCGAGTTTCTCACGCTCCCCTCGGGCGGCGACACGAGCTATGCGGGTCTCGCCTGGCACGAGGGGCTGTTGTGGGTCAGCTACTATTCGAGCCACGAAGGGAAGACGAGCATCTACCTGGCGAAGGTCAAGTTCGCCCCATAGGCAGCGGCGCGGTTGCGAAGTCCACGACCGTCCGCGTGCGGGGCAAGGCCGAGGGGGACGGCGCCCTTGAACTGCATTGGTGGAAGAGGGTAGTCTACCGCGGCTTTGGTGCAAACGGATCGCGGCAAATCTCGATCCGCGCTGAGCCGGCCCGGTCCGCGAACCGGCTGCGCCGCGGGCCGCTGGGAGAATGCCCAGACGCCCCGCCCGGCGCAAGACAAGTCAGGATGCCGTCGCCAGGTCTCCGGCGGGCTCCGTGGCCGGCCCAAGGGTCGGGCTGGGCGCCAGTTCCGGTGTAAGCGCCGGGTTCGACGCCGGGGC
>JAMOAF010000871.1 GCA_023621895.1 Planctomycetota bacterium | reverse complement strand
GTTCGCCAGGCTGGATTCGACTACCTGGCGATTCCCTGCCGCGCGGCCCCTCGGCGACTCCGCGACGTGCCCTCCTTTTTGAAATCCACCTGGTCGGCCTTGCGAACCGCCCAGGCTTTTCTCGCCGAGCGCCAGCCCGTGGCCGTTGTCGGGCTGGGAGGATACGCCAGCGTGCCCATGGCGCGGGCCGCCCTGCGGCGCGGGCTGCCGCTGGTGCTCCTCGAACAAAACGCCATCCCCGGGCGAGCCAACCTCTGGCTCGCACGGCGGGCGACGATTCTCTGCGCGGCCTTCGCCGAGGTGAAACACCATTTGCCGCCCGAGTGCCAGTGGCGGATGACCGGCAATCCGCTCCGCAGCGGCTTTGCGAAACGTGCTCTCTCCGCCGCCGAGCGGGCCGGCGGCAGCGTCCACGGCCCCCATGCTCAGGGAGGGCTGCGGGCGCCCTGGGCCGGCGCGCAGCGCGACTCCGCCCTTGAACCATCCGGCGGCCCGGCCGCGCCCCGCCGCGTCCGGCAACTCGTCATCCTGGGCGGCAGCAGCGGCGCCCGCTGGCTGAACGCGCACGTTCCGCCGGCGCTTGCGCGGCTTCGATCATGGATCGCGTCATGGCGGATCGTGCACCAAACCGGCGAAGACGATTTCAAGGCTACGGCCGCGCTTTACCGCCGGCTCAAGATCGAGGCGGCCGTCCATCCCTTCATCGCCGACATGGCGGGCACGCTGTCCGGTAGCGATCTGGCGGTCTGCCGCGCTGGAGGCACCACGCTTGCGGAACTGGCCGTCTGTGGCGTGCCCGCGGTGCTCGTCCCCTATCCTTATGCGGCCGCCGATCATCAGCGCAAGAATGCCGAGGTGTTTGTCGAGGCCGGCGCGTGCCTGCTGCTCAACGAGCGCCGCCTCAGCGGAGACGCCGACCGCCACCTTGCCGGCCTGCTGCTCCCGCTAATCGGCAGCCGGGCGACTCGTGAGATCATGGGCCGCGCGATGGCGCGGATGGCAACGCCGGAGGCGGCCTGGGATATTGCCACGATGATCCGGCGAATGGTTCCGCCAGCCCTGCGCGGCGGCAAGGCAGCGCTGCGGCGACACACGGCCGCATGACCGGCTGGTAGCAAGAAACAGGTAAGCGGGTCGCGATCCCGCATCCTGCGCCAACGGCGTTGAACGGCGCAGCCCGGGTTACGGCTTGATCACCAAGGCCGTTCGCCCCCCAGCGCCGCCACCGGCGCGGGCCCAGCCGGCGTGGAAACCTTGACGGGCTGTCCGGGCGGTTTTAAAATGAAGCAAGCTCGGCAAGCTGCGTGCAAGGCGGCGTTCATCTGCTTTTCTCCTGCGCCTTGCGAGTCTGGAAGCTGTCTTGAGGAGGCTCCGATGCCTCAGGCAATCGTCGATCCGGAAGAACTCCGCCGCTTTGCGCGGAGTCTGAAGAAGTTCAATACGAGTTTACAGGAGCAGTCCGGGGCGCTCGGCGCGCAGTTGGCCGCATTGGGCCGGACCTGGCGAGACCAAGAGCAGAAGAAATTTGTCGAACAATTCGATCAGCACATGAAGGTGATCGCACGATTCCTGGAGGTCAGCGAGCAGCATATTCCCTACCTGCTGCGAAAGGCTGAGATCATCGAACAGTACCTCCAGCAGCGGTAGCACGCGGTCGGAGAACCGGTCCCGAGGCACGGTCTCATCCAGTCGGCGGGAGGCGCAGAGCGGCGGGCGGCGCGTTTGCAATCGGCCGATTGCGGCCTTCGCGCCGGTATTCCTGTTTTACCCCATCGATTGCCGGGGGTTTATCATCGCGGTGCCGGCATGGGACGATTGGTCAAAGTCACTTCGATCGACGTCGTTGAGCGATTCGCGGCGGCGCTGAAGGTGTTTGAAGACGACGCCAAGGGCGCGCTCGACGCCGTGGACATGGAGGTCCGCAAGGCGCTTCACTGGATCGGGCACGAGCAGAAGGAGTATTGGACCCAACGGGTCCGCCGCGGCTCGGACGAGGTCCACCTCGCGCGGCAAGAACTCGAGCGAAAACTGATGCTCCACCCCGGCGACGACCGCCCCGGCTGCCACGACGAGCGCCTGGCGCTCGAAGCGGCCAAGCGCCGCCTGCGGATCGCCCAGGAGAAGGTCGATGCCGTGCGGCGGTGGTCGCATCGGGCCGAGCAGGAGGTGAATGAATACATCGGCGCGGTGAGCCAGTTGCGGCGCTGGATGGAGCACGAGCTGCCCAGGGCGCAAGCCGATTTGGCGCGGATGGCACGAGCGCTCGAAGACTACGTGGCCCTGGGTGCAGCGGCCGAGGCGCCCTTGCCGGAAGACCTCGCTGCGCTCGTCGGACAAGCGCCTCCCGCGGAGGAGGTCGAGGCAGGAACGCCGGCGGCCGCGGCGGCAGACAGCCAGTCGGCCGAGCCCGGCGAAGCGAACGGCCCCGCCGGCGAGCGCGGCGGCCAGGAGGCGGCCGATGGTTAGAAATTGGGAGTTGAGCGGCGCGGCTGCGCGGCTGGAGCTGGCCTGGGAGGATCTCCGTGCGGCTCGGGCCGAGGCGGCGCGATTTTGGCACGATGCCACGAGCCGGAAATTCGACGAGACGTACCTGCTCCCCCTGGATCCTCGCGTCCGCCGGGCCCTCGACGCGATCCATCGCCTGGGCGAGGTTCTCGGCCAGGCCAGGCGGGAATGCGACAACCAGTGAGTGCCAGACGAGGCGACGGATGAGCGGTTCCCTTTCCCTGACCGTGGCGGATCGCCTGCTGGCCGAGATCGCCCGACTCGCGGCGGAGCGCGGCCCGGCCGAACTGGAACTACCCGCCGAGTACGAGCGGCTCAAGCAGCAAACCGACGCCGACTACCGCGCGGCCATGAAACAGGTCCACGCGGAACACGCGTCCGCCCGGGAAGAGGCCGAGCGCGAGCAGGCCGCCCTGCGGCGCGGGATTCTCGAAAAGGCCCAGGCCGACTACGAGCGGACGGCGGTGGAATTCGACCGGGCGAAGCACGCGGCGATTCTCGCCTGTGAAACGGCCGTGCAGACCGCCAAGAAGCGGCTCGATGAAGCCCAGTGGGAGGCGGCGACGATCTTCGACGCCAGGAAGGGCGAACCGGCCGCACGGTTGAAAGAGACGCTCGAGCGCCTCGACGCGGGCCGCGAGCGGATCGAGCAGATCCGCGCGGAGCTTGAGTCGCTGCTCCGCAAGCGGCGGATGTGGGACGGCGCGCTGGCTCCGCTGGCCTCCTTTTCGGAACTGCCCGGCGCGGCCGCCGACCCGGACGCCGGCCGCGATTTCTGCGCCCTGGTCGAAAAGGTCCACGAGGGGGCGGTGCAAATCGCACGGATGCGAACGCCCCGGTGGTTTCAAGGCCTTGTGCGGCCCGGCGGGGCGCTCCTGTTGATCGGCCTGGTTTTCGCCGCGCCGGCGGCGGCAGTCCTCGGCCGTTCCGGCTGGCCGTGGATCGCGGCGTCGGCGGTGCTCGCCGGCCTGGTCTGGTCGGTCGGAGGCGGGTGGCTGTTTCGCCGCGCGCGGCGGACGACGGCCGGCGCCTATGGCGCCTGGGCCGAACTGGTTTCCGGCGCCGGCGCGGCGTATCACCGCGCGGTCCGGTTTGCCGAGCAGGAGTGCGACCGGCAAAGCAGCGAAATCTGCGCGCGTTACGAGTCGGAGATGAAGCGCGCGAGCGACGCGTTTCTGAAACTCTCGGCGGAGCGGGAGACGCGCAAGCAGCGCGAGCTCGCCCGGCTCGAGGAGAAGTACCCCCCGCTGCTGGAAGCGATTGTCGAAGAGCGCGACCGGCTGGTCGAGCGGGATGACAAGCGGCGGGCGCTGCTGCTGGAAAGGCTGGAAAAGTCGGTCTACCGGCGGACGCACGATTTGGGGCGGACCCGCGCCCTGGCCGCCGCCGAGAACGACCGCAATTTCAAGCGACTCTGGGGCGAGATGGCCGGCCGCTGGCAGGAGGGCGCGCGGCAGTTTGAAGAGGCCGTCGACGACATGAACCGCCGCCGCGGCGAGCAATTCCCCGATTGGAACACGAGCGATTGGGACCGCTGGCGGGCGCCCGCGTCGATCCCGCCGGCGGTCTGCTTCGGCGGCTTTTCGGTCGACCTCGGCCGGATCGAGCAGGGGGTGCCGAAGGACCCGCGATTGATGCCCAGCCGCACCGAGTTCAGTCTGCCGGCCGCGCTGCCGTTTCCCGAGCGATCGTTGCTGCTGGTGAAAGCGGGCGACGACAAGGCCGCCGCCGCCGAGGTCCTCCAGTCGGCGATGCTCCGGCTGCTGACGTCGCTTCCTCCGGGAAAGGTCCGTTTCACGATCATCGATCCGGTCGGCCTGGGCGAGGACTTCTCGATGTTCATGCACCTGGCCGACTACGACGAACAGCTCGTCGCCAGCCGGATCTGGACGGAGGCCAGCCACATCGAGCGCCGCCTGGCGGACCTGACCGAACACATGGAGACGGTGATCCAGGTCTACTTGCGGAACGAGTTCGAGACGATCCAGCAATACAACGAGTTTGCCGGCGAGTTGGCGGAGCCTTTCCGGGTCCTGGTGATCGCGAATTTCCCGGCGGGTTTCACCGAGGCGGCGGCCCGGCGGCTGACGAGCATCGTGACCGCCGGCGCACGCTGCGGAATCTACACGATCATCAGCACCGATCCGCGGCAGCCGATGCCGCGGGATTTCCAGTTCAGCGATCTGGAGAGATGCGCGTTTTCGCTTGCCAGGCACGGCGGCCGGTTCGCGTGGGAGCACGCCCAGTTCGGCCCGCTCCCGCTCGAATTGGATAGGCCGCCCCAGCCGGAACGCTTCACGGAGCTGGTCCGCGCGGTGGGCTGCCAGGTGAAAGACGCCGACCGGGTCGAGGTGCCGTTCGAAAACGTCGCCGCTCCCCGCGAGGCCTGGTGGACCGAAGACAGCCGGCGGGGCATCGAGGTGCCGCTCGGCCGGGCCGGGGCCACCAAGCTCCAGTTTCTGCGGCTTGGCCAGGGCACCTCGCAGCACGTGCTGATCGCGGGCAAAACGGGGTCGGGGAAATCGACCCTGCTCCACGCACTGGTGGTCAGCTCCGCGCTCCGCTACAGCCCGGACGAACTGGAGTTCTACCTCATCGACTTCAAGAAAGGCGTCGAGTTCAAAGCCTATGCGGCGCTGGAGTTGCCCCACGCCCGGGTCGTGGCGATTGAAAGCGAGCGCGAGTTCGGGTTGAGCGTTCTGGAGCGGCTCGACCTGGAGTTGCGGCGGCGCGGCGACGCGTTCCGGCGCATCGGGGTTCAAGACGTGCGGGGCTTCCGCGCCGCCCAACCGGAGGCCCGCATGCCGCGGATTCTGCTGATCATCGACGAGTTCCAGGAGCTGTTCGTCGAGGAGGACAACGTCGCTCAGAGCGCCGCGTTGCTGCTCGACCGGCTCGTCCGCCAGGGGCGAGCCTTTGGAATCCACGTCCTTTTAGGATCGCAGACCCTCGCCGGAGCCTACTCGCTGGCGCGGAGCACCTTGGGGCAGATGGCGGTGCGGATCGCGCTTCAGTGCAGCGAGGCCGACGCCCACCTGATTCTCAGCGAGGAGAACACGGCCGCCCGGCTGCTCGCGCGGCCCGGCGAGGCGATCTACAACGACGCCAACGGGCTGTTCGAGGGCAACCATCCCTTCCAGGTCGTCTGGCTGCCGGACCACCAGCGCGAACACTATCTGCGGGAGCTGCGCGAGCACGTCCGGCAGACCGGCCGCGATGCGCCACCGCCGATCGTCTTCGAAGGCAACCTGCCGGCCGACCTGTCGAAAAATCGGCAACTCGCGGGCCTGCTCGCCGGGGAAGGAGAGCCGGAGCGGGTTCATGCTCCGCGGGTCTGGCTCGGCGCGGCGGTGGCGATCAAGGAGCCGACCTCGGTGGTCCTGTTGCGCCAAACCGGCGCCAACCTGCTGCTCGTTGGGCACCGCGAGGAGGCGGCTCTCGGCGTGCTGGCCGCGTCGCTGATCTCGCTGGCCGCACAGCAGGCCCCGCAAGGCCCCGCGAGCCGGTTTTTCGTGCTCGACGGGACCCGGGCCGACGCTCCCGAGGCCGGATACTGGACGCGTTTCGCCCTCAAGTCGGGACTCGAGATCACCGTGGCCAGTCCTCGCGAGGCGGCCGCGGCGATTGCGGAAATCGACGACGAGGTCCGCCGCCGCGAGCAATCGGCCAGCGAGAACGCACCGCCGATCTTCCTGGTCATCTACGACGTGGGACGATTCCGCGAGCTGAGGCGCGGCGACGACGATTTCGGATTCTCGATCGGCGAGGAGAAGCCGGCAAGCGCGGCCAGGCAGTTCGCCAACATTCTCCGCGAGGGGCCGGCTGCCGGCGTGCACAGCCTGCTGTGGTGCGATTCCTATAACAACGTGATTCGCTGCCTCGATCGGCAGGGGCTCCGCGACGTCGAGTATCGGGTCGTCTTCCAGATGAACGCCGCCGATTCCAGCAACCTGATCGACCACCCGGCCGCGAGCCGCTTGGGGGTCCACCGGGCGATCCTCTACGACGAGGGGCGGGGAACAATGGAAAAGTTCCGACCCTACGGCGTTCCGAGCGAAGCGTGGCTGGCGGAGGTTCGCGGGCAGGTTGCCGGCGGCCGGCCACAGGTTGCAGGCCAGGACCAGGGGAAAGACCCGTAGCGCGGAGTGCCCTGCATTCCGGACGCTGGTGAGCGCCTGGTTTGGTGGGAAAAATCGGCCCCCTTGCCCTATTTGAACGGGCCGCGGCGTTCTGCTATTCTTTTAGCCGCGAGCGGATGCCGCCTCGCCAGGCGGCCACGGAGGGTTTTCCTGCGTTCCGCCTTCCATGCCTTCCACCAGAATTCCTCCCCCTTGCCAACCCGAGGCTCCCCGTGCAAGACACGCCGAAACAACAGCTCACCCTTTTCGACTCGACCTGCCTGATCGTCGGGATCATCATCGGGGCGGGGATTTACCAAGTCGCGCCGATGGTCGCCAAGGGAACGTCGCACGCCTGGGGCTTTTTGCTAATCTGGATCGTGGGCGGATTGCTTTCGCTTTTCGGGGCGCTGGGATATGCCGAGTTGGCGTCCGCCTACCCGCATGAAGGCGGCGACTACGTGTATCTCAACCGGGCCTATGGGCGGTGGGCCGGATTCCTGTTCGGATGGATTCAACTGGTCGTCGTCCGCCCCGGCGACATTGTCGGCATGGCGTTCATCTTCGCCACCTACGCGACAGCGCTGTATGATCCCTTCGGCGGCGCGACGGTCCCCTACCACCTGCTCCCTTGGGCTATTTACCAGAACGCCGACGTCGCCGTGTGCCAGATCGTCTACGCCGCCCTGGCCGTGGTCATCCTCACGGCGATCAACGTGATCGGCGTGAATCAAGGGAAATGGACGCAAAACCTGCTCACCACCGTCAAGGCCTTGGGACTGCTCGGCATCGTGGCGGTGGCATTGATGGCCGGACCTTCGCTGGCGGTGTCCAAAGCGTCTTTCGAGCCTCTTCCCCTCGGCTTGGCGCTGATTCTCGTGCTCTTCGCCTTCGGCGGCTGGAATGAAATGGCCTACGTGGCCGCCGAGGTGAAGGACTCGCGCCGGAACATCGTCCGGGCGCTGGTGCTCGGCACCAGCGCCGTGACCCTCCTTTACCTGCTCGTCAACGGCGCCTTTCTCTACACCCTCGGCTACGCCGGCGTGGCCCAATCCTCGGCCGTGGCAACCGACACCGTTTCCGCCGTCTTTCCCCGCGTCGGCGCGGGATTGATCGGCGCGCTGGTCTGCATATCGGCCCTCGGCGCCACGAACGGGCTGATTTTCACCGGAGCCAGAATTTCCTACGCCCTGGGCGCCGACCATCGCGCCTTTCGCCTGCTCGGCCGCTGGAACGCAAATACCGGCACCCCCGCCCTGGCGCTCGTCACCCAGGGCCTGATCGCCCTGGTCCTGATCGCCGCCCTTGGCTCGTTCGTCAACGCAATCCTCTACACGGCCGCGGTCGTCTACAGCTTCTACCTGGCCACCAACGTGGCCGTGATCGTCTTGCGAATCAAGGAGCCACAGGCAGAACGCCCCTACCGGGTGACCGGTTTTCCACTGCCTACGCTGATCTTCTGCGTCGCCTGCGGATACCTGATCTATCGCGCGATCGATTACAAGCCGGAAGTCGCCACGGTCGGGCTGGTGATCCTGCTCGTCGGCCTGCCCGTCTACTGGCTGATGCCCAAGGACCGGGCCCGATTGGCCGAGGGGCCGGGCGATGCGAGCCGGCCGGGCGAATGACGCAGCGAGACAACCGGCCGGCAGCGGCCCTCTCCCCGCTAATGCATAACCCGCTCGACCGGGTGGCCAGCGGCTGGATCCCTTGCGGCCCTCGGAGGCTCCCTGCGAGAGCAGTTCTTGGTCGGACAGTGCGCGCGGCCCGATCCAGGCTTCAGCATCACGAGCCGAGTGGCCGCGGGTCCGAGCGTCTGCCCACTAACCCCGGCCTCCACCAATCGCGCAGAGTCGGCTAAAATAGACCGCTCGTGGTCTCGATTCCGCCATCTGCGTATCCCGTCGCTCGCGGCCGCGTTTCTCGCAACCGGCGGCCCAGCGCCAGGCCGGCAAATCGTCTGCCCGGAGAAAACATGACTCAACGCCAAATCCTCGTCACCAGCGCCCTGCCCTACGCCAACGGGCATATCCATATCGGCCACCTGGTCGAGTACGTCCAGACCGACATTTGGGTGCGGTTCCAGAAGCTCCGCGGCCACCGCTGCATCTATATCTGTGCCGACGACACCCACGGCACGGCGATCATGATCCGGGCGCAGAGCGAAGGCATTTCGGAGGAGGAGCTGCTCGAGCGGATGCGCGAGGCGCACATCGAGGACTTCGCCAGGTTCGAGATCGAGTTCGACAACTACGGCAGCACCAACAGCCCCGAAAACCGGGCCGTCTGCGAGGAAATTTGGGCGGCGATTCGCAAGGCGGGATTGGTTCACGAGAAGGAGGTCACGCAGCTTTACGACGCCCAGGCCGGCACGTTCCTGGCCGACCGGTTCGTCAAGGGGACGTGCCCGTTCTGCGGCCTGGAAAACCAGTACGGCGACAGTTGCGACAACGGCCACACGTACTCGCCCGCCGATCTGAAGGACCCGGTGAGCACGCTTTCGGGCACGACGCCCGAGGTCCGTTCGGCGACACATTTGTTCATCGAGATCGAACAGTTGCACGATTTCCTCGCCGAGTGGACGCAGAGCGGCGAGCACCTTCAGCCGGAAGTGGCCAACTACCTGAAGGGCCATTTTCTGCACGAGCCGCTCCGCGACTGGGACATTTCGCGACCGGCGCCTTACTTCGGCTTCGAGATTCCCGACTCGCCGGGCAACTACTGGTACGTCTGGTTCGACGCCCCGATCGGGTACATCGGCTCGACCCGCCAGTGGTGCGACCGCCAGGGGGAAAATTTCGACGACTGGTGGCGGAGCGACAAGACCGAGATCCACCACTTCATCGGCAAGGACATCACCTACTTCCACACGCTGTTCTGGCCGGCGATGCTGAAGACGGCCGGCTACAGCCTGCCGGCGAAGGTCCATATCCACGGATTCCTGACCGTGGACGGTGAGAAGATGTCGAAATCGAAGGGGACGTTCATCCGCGCGGCGACCTACCTGGCGCACCTCGATCCGTCCTATCTCCGCTACTACTACGCCTCGAAGCTCTCGCCGCGGGTTGACGATCTCGACCTGAACCTGGAAGAGTTCGTGGCCAAGGTCAACGCCGACCTGGTGGGCAACATCGTCAACCTGGCCAGCCGGACCGCAAAGTTCGCCCACAAGACGGGCCTGGCGGAGACCTACCCCGACGATGGCGGGCTGTTTGCCCAGGCGGCCGCCGACGGCGAGCAGATCGCCGAGGCCTACGACGCCTGCGACTACAACCGGGCGATGCGGATGATCCTATCGGCCGGCGATCGAGCCAACCAGTTCATCGACAAAGCCGCCCCCTGGCTGCTCAACAAGGACCCGGAGAAGGAGCGCCAGCTCCGCGACGTTTGCACGATCGGACTGAACCTGTTCCGCCAGTTGGCCGTCTACCTCGCGCCGGTCCTGCCGCGGCTGGCCCGGCAGACCGGCGAGTTGCTCGGCGAGCCGATCACCTGCTGGGACCAGTCGAAGACGCCGCTCCTGGGCAGGGAGGTGAAACCGTTTGAACACATGTTGACCCGAGTGAAACCGGAGCAAGTGCAAGCCATGGTCGATGAAAGCCGAGAGGAACTCGCCGCGCCCGTGCCGGCGGCAAAATGGAACGACAGCGACGAGGCGCTCAATGCCGAGCCCCTGGCCGCGGAGATCTCGTTCGACGACTTCGTCAAGGTCGATCTTCGCGTCGCCAGAATCACCGACGCCAAGGACGTGCCGGAGGCGAAGAAGCTCCTGCAACTCACGCTGAGCTTCGGCGGCGATGTGACGCGCAGCGTGTTTGCCGGGATCAAGGGGGTCTACGAGCCCGAGGCGCTCGTCGGCCGGCTGGTGATCTGCGCGGCGAACCTCGCTCCGCGGAAGATGAAGTTCGGCGTGAGCGAAGGGATGATCCTGGCCTCGGGCACTGGCGGGCAGGAGATCTACCTGATCGCGCCGGACGCCGGCGCGAAGCCGGGCCAGCGGGTGCATTGACTAGGCGCGTGCCGGCGCCTTGACCCCGTCGCCGCGCGCCCTGCCGCCGCGCCACGGAACACGCGTCTGGCCGGGACGATCTCCCTCCGATTCAGCCGTGCCTCTCGGAGGCACTGTCCTCGCCCTACTACGGCAAGACCTCGGCGGCGGCAAGCATCTTGCGAACATCGTCCGTTCCGGCTCCGTACACGGCGAGATACGTCCGCGGGCCGATCAGCACGAGCGGCCGGCCGTCTTCCGATTGAAGAGGCTGCGGGGTAGCGAAGGGGCGAAAGACGCCGATCGCGCCCGGATCGGCCGGCAGCCGCAGCCGCACCTGGCCGGCGACGGCCCAAAGGAGGGCGTAAGCATCGGCTGGCTTCCGCGCCCGGCGGAAGACATACGCCTTGACCGCGCCTTGGCCCACGCCGGCCACCTCCTCGATTTCGGCCAATTCGTAATCGCCCTGCTCGTTGAGGAAGAGGTGGTGTTCGCGGCGGTCCTTGAGGATTCTTCGCTGCGCGTCGGTCAGGCCCTTGTTGGCGAGGATGTTCTTGAACACCTCGCGCTGCCGGTAGCACGGAACATAGTGGGCGTCGGCGGGGGCGACATTCTTGAGCTGTTCATGTCCCTCGATTGGCCATTGGCCGCTCAGCCGGGCATCCTCCCAGGTCTTGATCGCATCGAGGCAGTCGTCGGCGCGGGGATTGGCGTGGAGTTCCTGAAGACCGGCGTGGAGCGAGAGTGGGCAGTCCCAGGCGGCCGCGCGGCTGGCCACGTACTCGAACACGTCCGGGCCGGGCGCGCCCGGCGGAGCGGCGCCGAATCGGCCCAGCCAGCCGAACTGGACGCGGGAGAAATCCGAGACCCGCGCGGCGGCCGTCGGGCAGGGCATCAGCCGGCAGAAATCCTTCATTCCCTCCGGTGCGGCGACGACGTCGTAGGCGTTGCTCCGGCTGATCATGTGCCAACTGAAATGGGTGTAGTTGGCCGATTCGCAGACCGGCGGAGGAGGCTCCAGAAGCCGGAACACCCGGTGCTGCGCGCGGGCCACGTTGTACCAGTAAGGCTCGTGGACGTCCTCGGCGCCGTCGAAATAGACCATCTCGTAGGGGCCGGTCTGACGGTAGATCTCGGCGATCCGCCGGGCGACTTCATCCTGGATATCGGTGTCCTGGTCGAAGCGGATGAACGCCGGCCAGGTGTCGACGTCGAGCAGGCCCGCGCGATCGCCCGCCCGGTGCGCGGCGGCCGCGGTCCCCAGGCTTCCCCTGCGGCAGCCGGTGAACTGGAACGGCTCTTCGCTGCGATAGGCCGCGTATTCGATCAACTCCTTGCCCAGTTTCAGAATCCGGCGACCGTCGTCGAGCGTGGCGCCGGCGGGGTTCTCGCGGACGGTGAGCGTGGCGGCGCCGGCGGGGGCATCCGCGGCCAACGTGTAGCTGGCGACCGTGTGCAAGCGATCGTCCGGGACCGGAGTGACGTAGGGATCGCTCTTGCCGGCTTTTGAATAATGGATGTGCAGCCCCACGCCGAGACCCGCCTGGCGGACCGCGTCGGCGACCTGGCGGAGGTCGGCCATGCCGCGCGGATAGTCATCGTTCCAGGAAAAATGCCCCGGGGCCTTGGCGAACGACGTGTAGGAAAAAAGCAGCACGCGGAATCCGCCTCGCTTGGCGAATTCGATGAACTGGCCGATATTTGCCGGCGTGGCCCGCGACGCCCAGAAATAGGAGCGCTTCTGGAGCGGAGAGCGGCGGAATGTTGCCCCGGAGGGGAGATGGAAGCCGCGTTCCACTGCGGCCATGGCGTCGAGAAGCCGCTTTCTCGGCTCGGGGCATCCGATGATCACGGCCGTTGCGCCGCGGAAGCCGACCGCAGCCTCGGCCGTTGCCGCCAGCAGCACGTCGCCGTCGCCCGGCCACATTTCGGCGTTCGTTTCGAGGTTTCCTCCGCGCAGGCAGATGCCGAAGCGGTCGTCGTAAACGGCATTGAGCCATTGGCCCACGTGCGGCAGCTTGCGCACGTTGAGCCGCACCAGGTCGATCCGGTCGATTGCCTCTCCCTCCAGGTCGAGAAGCTCCAGGGCCAGGTAGTCGCCGGTGCTCTGCACGCGATACGTGGCCTTGACGCGGGCGGAGGCAAAATCGATCACCAGCTTGCCGTCGTGGAGGGAAGCGCCGGTGGCGGGAAACCGCGGCCCTCGGTAGACCCACCGCCCGACGATCTCGGCGTAGGGCCCCTCGGCATCGCAAACCGAGCGGCCTCCGCGGTAGACAACGGCGATCGGCGACGGCTCGCCGGCGCTGTAGTCGACTCCGCCGGCCTTGTCGGCGAGGCTCCGCAACATGCCGTCCTCGCCGATTTCCAGCCGCAGGTGCGCATTTTCCAGCACCACGGCATCGGCGGGCGCTGAAGAGACCGCCGCCAGGCAAGTCCAGGCCAGCCAGGTCCAGCAAGACGTTTTGCAGTGTATCATGACCATCGGAACCAGCGCAGCGCAAGGAAGAACGTCACCACGCCCCACGCGACAATCAGCGCGAGGTCCGCCCCGAGCGAGAGGATGCTCGTGCCTTCCAGCATGATGCCGCGGAGCGCGTGAATCAACGGGGTCAGGGGGAGAAGGGCGAGCAGGGGCTGGACGGCCTCGGGAAACCGCTCCGTGGTGAAGAAGATGCCCGAGCCGATCCACATCGGCAGCAGCACGGCGTTCATCAAGCCGGAGACCGTCTCGATCGTCTGGGCCCGGCTGGCCACCAGCAACCCGATGCCGGAGAACTCCAGCGATCCGAGGAGGATCAACAGCCCAACTGCCAGGTGGCTGCCTTGGCAGACAACGCCGAACGCGATCCGCGCGAAGATCAACAGCAGCAGGACTTCGGAGACGGTGAACAACAGCCGGCTGATCATCAGGGCCGCCATGAAGTGGCTGCGTTTCATCGGCGTGGCCAGGTATCGCTTGAGAAGCTTCCGGATGCGCATGTCGACGACGGCGTAGCCCACGCCCCAGAGGCCGCCGCCCATCAGGCCCATGCCCAGCAGGCCGGGGACGAGGAAGTCGATGTATCGGCCGCCCGGCTCGCTGGCCGCACGTTCGCTGGTTTTGACGACGTCCTTGCGCCCCGCCGCGCGCTGGAGAAAGTCGTCCACCGTGTTTCTTGCCAGCGCGCTTTCCGCGCGCGTCGGATCGAAATGGTAGTCGTAGCGGGGCGCCGGGTCGGAGAGGGCGAAAAGGACCAAGTCCACTTGCCCGGAGCGGAGGCGCCGGCGGCACTCGTCTTCGCTCCAGACGGCGGCGTCGAATCGCGGATCCTGGTCAAGCAGCGCGCAAGCCGACTCGGCAAGCCCTCCCCGGGCAACGGCGATCCGGCAGACTGCGACCGGCCGGCTGCGGAAGGCCACGCCGAGCGTCACGACCATCACCAGGGGAAACGCGTAGACCCAGAAGACCGCTTCCGGCTCGCGGAGAAACTCGCGGACCCGGGCGAGCGTCAGGTTTACGATCGGGTTGAATCGAGCCGGTTCGGGCGTGGAATCGGTCACCGGTTCGCCTCCTCCGCCGGTTCGATGGGACGCCCGGTGAGGCCGACGAAGACGTCGTCGAGGCTTCCGTGGCGGGTAGTCAGGCTGGCCAGCCGCCAACTGCGCGCGGTCAGCCACTCGAGCAGGGCGGGAAGGACCACGTGCGGTTCGGTGACGGACAGGTGGATCAAGCCGTCCTCGCAGCGGCAGCCGGTGACCGCCGGGAGGGTGGACCATGTTTCGGGCGGCAGCCGCATGGCTTCGGGCGACTCGACCGAGAATTCGACGACATGCTGCCCGCCCAGCCGCGCGATCAATTCGCGCGGTTGCCCGAGGGCAATGATCCGGCCGCGGTCGACAATCGCCACCCGGTCGCAAAGCCGCTCCGCCTCCTCCATGTAGTGGGTGGTCAGGAGGGTCGTGCGGCCGTGCCGCCGCCATTGGCGGATGATTTCCGCCAGTTGCCGCCGCGAGTGCGGGTCGAGCCCGGTCGTCGGCTCATCGAGAAACATCAGCGCCGGATCGCCGACCAGGGCCGCGGCCACGGCCAGGCGCTGTTTCTGGCCGCCAGAGAGGTTCTTCACCCAAGTGTCGGCCTTGTCTTCGAGAGATACTCGGGCGATCGCCTCGGCCGGCGCGATTCCCGATCGATAGAGGCTGCGGAACAGCGTCAGGGTCTCTCGGACGGTCAGTTTTTCGGAGAACTTGGTTTCCTGCAACGAGATGCCGATCCGCTCGCGGATCGCCCGGCCGCTGTCGCGCCACCCCCTGCCGAGAATCCGCACGGCGCCTCCGGTCGGCTCCAGCAGGCCTTCG
Organism: Planctomycetota bacterium; assembly: GCA_023621895.1. Classification (GTDB taxonomy): domain Bacteria; phylum Planctomycetota; class Planctomycetia; order Pirellulales; family Thermoguttaceae; genus JAAYCB01. The sequence continues at coordinate 1,095 of JAMOAF010000871.1, read as the reverse complement.
AGGATTTCGATCGTCGTGGTCTTGCCGGCTCCGTTCGGCCCCAACATGCCGAAGCATTCGCCTTCCTCGATTGCCAGATCAATGCCGCGGACAGCCTCGACCGGAGGCTTTCCCGGATAGGTCTTTTTCAGGCCGGTGCATTGTACTGCCAGGTGCATCGCGGACGATCACTTGCGCGGCCGGCGCTGCGGCTCACTGCACCGGTGGCATCGAACTCGTTGCCGGTTGAGCTTTGCGCCGCACTTCGGGCAGCGGCGAGCCTTTAGTTTTTTGACGAATTTCGTACGTTCTCGAAGACCCATGCAACGATCCTTTCCAGGGCTCGGCGCCTGGCCCAGGCGCCCTTGTGGCCAGTCTTTCCCACCCGCGGCATCCCAGCCGTGCGACGTGCCGAAGAATTCGCGTCGGACGGGCCAATCCGGCCGGAAACACGGCTGCCCGGGTCGGCAAGGACCAACCCGATCGGGAAGAACAACCAGCGGCAATGAAGGACAATCGTATCGGCTCGGCAATCTGCTCGGCAAGCCCTTTTTTCTCAAAATCAAACAGGCGGGCCGGGATGCTTGTATACTAAGCTAAGCACTGGCGGCCAAATTGACGGTTGCGGCAAGGGGCACTATGATGATCGACAATAAGATATTCTGCGCACTCCCGCACGCACACAGTTGACAGGATGAAGCTCTTCTTCAGGAAAAGGCGTAGAGGGAAGCGCGACAACCAGCCGTCTGCCAGCGCGACGCTCACGGGGGCCGAGCTGGAACAGGCGATCGTGGCGGCCGCTGCGCCGGTTTACCTGGTGGCGTCCCGGGTTTTGCGCCGCGTGATCCGCCGGCATTGGGAGTTGGCCGGTCTGCAATACCGCATCCCGCATGGCGAAGTCTTCGTGATCGCCCGCACTTCGCTCGTGGGAACCGTCGAATGGGACGAGCTCGGGCTGCCCGAAGGCGCAGTGGTTCCCGAGAGGGTGATCCTCCTCCGCCGGCCGGACCTCGACGAATTGAAGGCCAGTCCCGCGGCGGCGATTCTCACCCAGTGCTGGCGGTCGATTTTTCACGGCATGGTGCATCTGGCCGCCGAGAACCGGATTGGCCGAGG
>JAMOAF010000710.1 GCA_023621895.1 Planctomycetota bacterium | reverse complement strand
GCTCTTGGCGGCCTCGTGTGCTCTGGCCGATGACGCGGCGTCGCTGCGGCTCGTTCCCTTTCCGAAGCACGTGGAGCTCAGCGCCGGGGCATTCCGCCTCAACCGGCCGCTCGTGGTCGAGGTTCCCGAAGCGGCCAGGCTCGCCGCGGAGGCCTTCCTGATCGACGAATTCAAGCAACTTGGGCTCGCGCCGCCCGAACTGCGGCTCAGCGGCAAGGAGCCGATCGCCCGGCTGGCGCCGGTCGGCGGCCGGTCCGGCCCGCCGCCGAGCGTCCGCCCGGAAGCCGGCGATGAAGACTACGCGCTCTCGGTCGCGCCCGAGGCGGCGGTGATTGGGGCGAAGGAACTGGCGGGCCTCGTTCACGGCCTGGCGACGCTCTCGCAACTGGTCCGCGCCAACCGCCGCGACGGCGCGATTCCCTGCCTGGTGGTCCGCGATTGGCCGAGCATCCGCTGGCGGGCGTTCCAGGACGACATCACGCGCGGGCCGAGCACAAAGCTCGCGCAGTTGAAGCGCGACCTGGCCCGCGGCGCGCGCTTGAAGCTCAACCTGTTCACCTATTACATGCAGAGCCAGTTCGCCTTTAAGAAACACCCGCTGCTGGGTCCGAAAGACGGATCGCTCGCGGCCGAGGAGCTCGCCGCGCTGGTCGAGCATGGCCGGCCGCTGGGGATCGACATCCTCGGCAACCAGCAGTCGTTTGCCCACATGCAGCACGCGCTGGCGCACCCGGAATACGCCGACTTGAAGGAAGACGACCGGACGCTCTCGCCCGTCAAAGAGGGCACCTACGCGCTGCTCGACGACCTTTACTCCGAGGTGCTGCCGATCCTGCCCTTCGCGATGTTCAACGTCTGCTGCGACGAAACCTGGGGCCTGGGGACAAGCGGGCCCTCGAAGGAGCTGGCCGACAAGATCGGTCCCGGCGGGGTCTACGTGCGGCACATTCGCCGGGTGTACGACCTGGTGCACGGCAAGTACGGCAAGCGAATGATGATGTGGGGCGATATTATCCTGAAACATCCCGACAAGCTTGCCGAAATTCCCAAGGACGTCGTCATGCTCACCTGGGGCTACAGCGCCCGCGAGAGCTTCGAAGACCAGATCGTGCCCTTCGCCGCCTCGGGCTATGAGTTCTTCGTCTGCCCGGGCGTGAACAACTGGAGCCGGGTGCTGCCCGACTTCCGCGCCGCCTCGACGAACATCCGCAACTTTGTCCGCGACGGGGCCAGGCACGGCGCGATCGGGATGCTCAACACGTCGTGGGACGACGACGGCGAGAATCTCAACGCCCCCAACTGGTACGGCTTCGCCTGGGGCGCCGAGTGCGCCTGGAACGCCTCGCAGACCGCGCAGGAAGATTTCGACCGGCGGATCGGCGCGGTGCTCTTCGGCGAGCCGGGCGACGAGTTCGGCCGCGCGATACAGATTCTTTCCGACGGCCGATTCTGCGGGATGTCGAACCGGACTTTTTGGGAAGCGCCGACCGGGCTGGTCCGCCACGACGGCCAGGCGCAGGCGGAAGATTGCTTGAAAGTCATCCAGGAGGCGATCGGCCATCTCGATGCCTGCCGCGCGGGGGCCACGGCCGATGCCGACCTCGTCGATCCAGTCCGCTTCGGCGCCGAGCGGTTGCGGCAGCACTACCAAGGCCAGATTGACCGTGCCAGCGCGGCCCAGGCCTACGAGGAAGCGCGAAAAGGAGGCGCCCAGGCCGCCGCCCAGCTCGATCGCGCGGCCGCCGCCGTGAGTCAAACCGGCGAGGCGTTTCGCAAGCTCCGCGCGCGGTGGCAGGCGCTTTGGGAACGGGAAAACAAGCCCTACGCGCTCGATTGGTCGCTTGCCCGCTACGATCAGGCGATCGCCCGATGCGACGATCTCGCCGGGCGACTGGCGGCGGCGCGCAAAGCGCTCGAAGAGGGCAAGCCGCTGCCCGATGCCGCTGAGCTGGGGCTTCAGATATGGGCCAAACCGGAGAGGCTTTCGCGTCCAGGGCGGATCGAGTCGTCGCTCGGAAACCACCAGGACTACTACGCCGAGTTTGCCTTCGACGGCAACCCGGAGACGTTCTACTGGTCGAACCGCGGCCTGGAGGCCGGCGATCATTTCACCCTGCTGTTGGACGAGCCGGTGGGACTGAAGAAGGTCACGATCCTGCTGGGCACGAGCCGCTATCAACAGGAGTATGTTCACAAGGGCGTGCTCGAAGCCCGGCTGGAAAACGGAACGTGGACGAAGATCGGCGACCTCGCCGCCGCCCGGGTGGAAGCCGCCCTGCCGGCTGAAAAGACCAACGCCCTCAGGCTGCGTGCAAACGAGGCCCAGCGATTCTGGTTGATTATTCGGGAAATCACGTTCGAGTAGACCGCAAACGAGCCGGTTCACCATAGTATTGGCTCCCAAGTTCCAGCGTCCTACCTGGTTCCCAAGCTCCAGCTTGAGAACGAGAAGATATGCGTTCCCAAGCTGGAGCTTGGGAACGAGAAAATTACTGGGAATGAGAAAGTTGCTGGGAACGAGAAAGCTACTGGAAAGGCGAAAGCATGACACCAACGCATCCATTGGCCGCGGTATTGATCCTGATGGCGGCGCTGGCCGCGCCGTCCGCGGCGCTCGACTTTCCCGGCCCCGATCCCGGCGCCGCCTCGGCGCGGCTGGAGGGCGGAAGACTCGTCCTGGAAAACGCCGCGATTGCCGTCGCCTGGACTGTGGCCGACGGCGACTTGCGCCTGGATCGGTTGGAGGACCGGATCGGCGGCAAGCAGTTCAAATTGGGGAGCGAAGCGTTCGCCGTTCTGCTTGCCGATGGGAGTCGGCTGGCCGCCTCCAGTTTCCGCCAGGCCGCCAAACCGCAACTCGTGCGGCTTGAAGCCGACAAGAAGAGCACTAAATCGTCGGCTCGGGAGGCCGGCTGGCAGGCCGTGGTTCGGCTCGCATCGCCCGACGGCTGCTTCCATGCGGATTGGAAGGCGACGCTCCGCGACGGTTCGAACTATGTCCGCACCGAATTGGCCCTGTCGTCCCAGCAGTCGGCCACCGGCCTGGCCGGCGCGATCGTGCTGGAGTCGTCCACGGCCGAGGCCAAGGTGGCCGGCACGGTCAGCGGGTCGCCCGCGACCGTAGGCAACCTGTTTCTCGCCTGCGAGCACCCGCTGGCGGACAGCCGCGCCCAGCCGGGCCGGATCGAGTGCTTCAGCCGCTACCGCGGCGGTGCGGAGATTAGTGAAGCGTGGTCGCGGACAGCGGTGATCGGCGTTGCGCCCTCGGGTCAGATGCGGCGGGCGTTCCTTTATTACGTGGAGAGGGAGCGAGCACGGCCTTACCGCTTGTTTCTCCATTACA